>JAFWBN010000045.1 GCA_017507075.1 Alistipes sp.
CTTCCGATCTGCAGAGGTGGTTGCACCGCAGTATGTTGTAATGGGGTTTGCTTTGTTGTTATATGCAGAGTAGAAGGTCTCGGTATGATACTGACCCGAAAGGGTTTTGTCAAGCTCTGCAACAAAGGCTGCCACGGCTGCGCTGTCTGTACAACTTTGGAGTATATAATCCTCAAGGTCGAAGAATATATGGGTAGGGTTGTAGTATGAATCTACACCGTCAAAATATTGTATAGTACCTGGGTCAACATCCTTAAGAGCTGTATTTACAGCCTTTACACTACTTGCTAAGGCTTCAACTCTGCTACAATCAGTTACTGCTGCACATGCCGAGGCATATATGCCTTTACTCTCATCCGTGTAGTAGTCCACAAATGCCAAGGCTGATTTGTCAAGGGCACTCTTTGTATCTTTTTCAGTGAGCAGATATGGTATGATTTTGTCATACGGCATACCGCTTGCTAAAATCTCACACGGAGAGGCAAGAACATACTTTGTTGCATCTTTAAGGTCGTATATTGCCTCAATGTTTGACATATAGCATACATCAAATATTATATAGTCGAGTTTGATGTTGTTTCGTGTTATTGCAGCAGCAATTTGAGTTGTATCAAACTGTGTTGTAGAGCTATCTCCTATATGTCGCACCGCTGCCGCACCTGGTGCAGGGGTCCATATAAGCTGTTTTTTGTCAAATGCAGCAGTTGCCATCTTTGAACCTGATGCACCTCCACCTGCTTTTGGTAGCCAACCTTTACCGTGCGCACCGGTAATAAGGGCGTAACTTTTTGCAGGTGCGGTAGTTATCATATCCTCGAATATGGAGTATATAGTCTGGTCTGTGTATTGGTATGGTAGAGAGTATTCGCGTAGTTGTTCCCTTACCACTCCGCCCTCGGCCTTGTCGTATCTTAGCTCTGATAGTTGGCCGGCATATTGAGTGGTTTGTGTAAAGGCTATCACTCGTCTATTACCAAGAATATCGGCCTCTAAAGCCTTTGAAATCATATCTATATTGCTCTTGTAATAGCTGCTAAGACTTGTTCCGAGGAAGAATAGCATTATAGACTGCTCAGCCTGTGCCGTTCTCTGCCAAACCTCAATTGTGGCTTTGCATGCGGTGTTGTCAACAAGTGTAACGGTCAATACTCCAATTTTATTCTCTGTAGATGTATTGTTTACACGATTGGCTGTAACCACTATTGTATTGTTTGTGCCACGAGCTACGCTAAAATCCTCCGAAGATGATGTAACGCTAAAGTCAAAAGGTGTTACAGCAGCTATATCCATTGTAGCTCCAATACTGCCGTTTACAAGCACTCTTTTGTGGTTAAAGAGTATTGCCTGACGCTGCATTACATCAATAGACCCCGCCTGTTTTATGCCATTTACCTTGAAGAAAATCTCTCCGATAACTCTTCTGTCCATGCTCATATTGTCTTTGGTAGGCACAATGGTTAAGGTGTTGCTGTTGCCTGCAAATGCGCATGCAATATCTCCGCTTGTCTCCACCTCAATATCATCACATTTGGTCTCAAACTTCAGTGTCGATACCTTTCCCTGCTCGGCTGTAACGATAACTCCATCTTTAAGCTCACTGCCGATTATAATCTGAGGCCTTTGGTGCGCCTCAAGTCCTGTAAAGCGCGTTGAGGCGAGACGAAATACAATATCTCCGAGCTTTCGACTCTCAAGAGAGTTGTTTGCACTTGTTGCTGTGGCTACAATCTTTATATTGTCGCCAGCCTCGCCACTTGAGGGGTTAAATGTTACACCCTCAGTCTCAAGAAGAGTCCACGGAAGCTTTGAAGAGATTGTAAATGTTGTCTGCGAACCTGCAGCACCATCCAAACTAAGAGTGTTGGAACTAATGCCGCTGGTTACAGTAAGCGACCCTTGAGGTACAGGCTCAGGGGTTGTACAAGCTGTCAGCAATAACAGCAGTTGTAGTGTGATATATTTGAGAAATAACTTCATTATTTTGTTTTGCCTAAAGATTTATACTCTCGTGGTTTGAGATTGTTTATCTGCCAAGTTCTCTCGCGCTTGAAGGTGTAATCATCAGGTTTATTCCAATAGACACGGCTATAATCAAAATAGTAACCTTTGAGTTTGTTTTTAGGTGTTTCAAATGGGATAAACTCCACAGTTCGGCTGATAATTTTACCTTTCCTCTGATTCCAACCCTTTGCGGCTATAAAATCAATGCCGTGAGAGAAGAGGATAATATGCATTGGCTCCTTCTCCTTTTCGCCCGTTCCGGATGCTGCAATAGTTCGCAGTATAGCTGCAAGGGCATCGGAGTATTGTTTCTCACGCACTTTGTCGCCAGCAGTACCATAGGCGTATGCCATAATGTTGAGCAACTTTGGAGAGAAGGGGTCTAAATCCATAGCCTCTGAACATGCGGCTATAAGTTGGTCAATATCGACAACTGACGGGGTGTCTATTGCTATGCGTGCCATAATATTTTGCACACGCGTCATGCCTGGATTGTCAGCCAAAGGTCGATAAGCCTCTTGATATGCAAAACCGTAGTAGAGATAGTGAAACTGCTCGTCTGTCAGAGGTTTTCCAGCCTTGTAGCTCATCATTAGGTTGGGATAATAGAACTCTGATTTGCTGTCATTTATGGCAGCAAAAATCTTGTCATTATCCGGAACTTCTGCCCTTATATATGTGCAGAAGAGCGTAGCTAACAATATTGTAAATACAATCTTAAGCCTCATATCTTATAATCTCTGTTCTCTGTCTTATGTCAAGCTCTACGCTTGCCTCAGCAAGTGGTAAGCGTACAGTTGGAGTGCATATACCCTTTGTGGCAAGTGCATTTTTTATGCCTACAGGGTTGCCTTCCACAAATAGAGAGTCAATTATTGCGCTAAGTCTGCCAATCTCATACTCAGCTTTATCAAAGTTACCCTCAAGAGATAAAGTTGTAATCTGTTTTACCTTCTCAGGATAGAGATGACCAAGTACCGACAGAACACCTTTGCCACCCCTGCGAATAGCCTCTACCGTAAGAGCGTCGTCTCCGCTTACAAGGATAAAATCTCTGCCTGTTGCAGATACCGCCTTGCAGATACTCTCCATCTGAGATAAATCTCCAGATGCCTCCTTTATTCCGAATATGTTTGAAGTGGCGGCAACAAGCCTTGCTACGGTTTGAGGGGTCATATTGACACCTGTTCTGCCAGGAATATTGTATAGCATCACAGGTAGCGGAGAAGCCTCTGCAACAGCCATAAAGTGGAGGAATAATCCCTCTTGATTAGGCTTGTTGTAGTATGGATTTACACTCAGCACGGCACTATAGCCTGTAAAATCCCAACTTTTGAGAGTCTCAACAACATCTCGTGTGCAATTGCCACCAATACCTACCATAAGGGCAACTCTTCCGGCAACCTTTTGGCTGATAAATCGGGATACAGCAACTCTCTCGGCTACTGTAAGCGTTGGAGTCTCAGATGTGGTACCCAGCGCAAGCAGATAGTCTGCACCACCAGCAATTACTCGCTCTATAATATCGGCAAGAGCTGCAAAATCAACACTTCCCTTGCTATCAAACGGTGTAACCAAAGCTACACCCATGCCTGTAAACTTATCGGTTATCATACTCATAATTTACCTCTAATCAAACAAACTACCCTGTATAGGTTGTATATTTTTTATATTTTTCTCCTCTGTTCTCTCCTCTGTTCTCTCCTCTGTTCTCTCCTCTGTTCTCTCCTCTGTTCTCTCCTCTGTTCTCTCCTCTGCGGCGGTGCTATTTTCTCCTATAAGTGCGATAAACTCCTCCTCAGAGAGAATTTTTATACCCAATTTTTCAGCCTTCTGCAACTTTGCGGGACCCATATTCTCGCCGGCAATTATAAAGTGGGTTGTTGAGGTTACCCCCGACTGATTTTTACCACCATTTAGCTCTATGAGCCTCTTTAACTCATCGCGCGAGTGCTGTATAAACTTGCCCGAAACAACAATGTTTTTACCAACAAGAGCCTCAGAGTGCATCTGCACAGCCTCAGACTTAAACTGTAGCCCTGCAGCCTTGAGACGCTCTATGGTTTCCATATTCTCGGGCTGGGCGAAGTAGTCTATAATAGAGTCTGCAATCTTTTCGCCTACCTCATCTGACTCCATAAGTTCCTCTTTTGTGGCACTTATAATGCGGTCAAGACTCTTAAATTGGTCGGCAAGATATTTCGCTGTAGTCTCGCCCACAAAGCCGATACCCAAACCAAATAAAACCCTGGCAAAAGGTACAGTTTTGGATGCCTCTATGCTGCTGATTATATTATCGGCAGACTTTTCTCCCAACCTCGGTAAAACGGCAAGGTCTTGAGCTTTTAGGGTGTATAGGTCTGCAATATTGTGAATCAGTTTATTATCAAAGAGCAACTCTATGGTCTCAGCCCCAAGTCCGTCAATATTCAGAGCCTTGCGACGAATAAAGTGGATAATCCTTCCCAAAATCTGTGGGCGACAACCACTCTGGTTAGGGCAGTAGTGTTTTGCCTCCCCTTCGTACCTTACAAGTGGTGTTCCGCACTCAGGACATTGAGTTATATACTCAAGTGGACGAGAGTCTTTGTCTCGCTCGGAAAACTCAACGGCTGTGATTTTTGGTATAATCTCGCCACCTTTCTCCACATGAACCATATCACCTATCCTTATATCTAACGCAGAAATCTGCTCGGCATTGTGTAAAGTGGCCCTTTTTACTGTTGTTCCTGCAAGTTGTACAGGCTCTAAGTTCGCTACAGGGGTTATCGCACCCGTTCTTCCAACCTGATAGTCTATGCTCAATAGACGAGTTACGGCACTCTCGGCCTTGAATTTATACGCCACAGCCCAACGAGGTGATTTGGCTGTAAATCCGAGTATGCGACGAGAAGTAAAATCATTGACCTTTATAACTACGCCGTCAGTTGGGAAAGGGAGCGATTTTCGAGCCTCATCCCAGTAGGATATATAGTCAAATACTTCACTTGCATCTTTGCACACCTTTATATGCTCCGAAATCTTGAAACCCCAACTGCGCGCAGCCTCCAGAGTCTCAATATGACTCTTGAAAGGCAGAGCCTCGCCCGAAATCTGATATAGTGTACAATCTAAGCCTCGCTTTGCAACTACCGCAGATTGCTGCTGCTTGAGTGTGCCCGCGGCAGCATTGCGAGGGTTGGCAAATAGCTGCTCTGATGCAGCCTCACGCTCAGCGTTCAACCTCTCAAAAGAGGCGTAAGGCATAAATATCTCGCCTCGAATCTCAAAAAAGTCTGGATAGCCACTGCCTGATAACACTAAAGGTATGGAACGAATAGTCTTAACATTTGCTGTAACATCGTCGCCCGTTGTGCCGTCTCCTCTGGTTACGGCTCGTGTCAGTCTGCCATTTTCGTATGTGAGGCTTATCGCTGTGCCGTCAAATTTAAGTTCACAGACATACTCACTCTTCGATACCTCCTTCTCTGTGCGGACAAAAAACTCACCTAACTCCTCTTTTGAGTATGTATTAGAGAGCGATAGCATAGGGTAGCGGTGTTTTACAGAGACAAACTCGGAAGTTCTGTCGCTACCTACGCGCACCGATGGCGATAACGGGTCTGCAAATTGGGGATTCTCCCTCTCAAGGTCTGTCAGACGACGCATCATTGTATCAAACTCAAAGTCCGAAATCTCCGGAGAGTTCTCTACATAGTATTTGTGATTGTGATAGTTCAACGCACGGCGCAGACTATCAATCTCAGCCTTTATATCCTCTATTGATACCATATTATATAACTCGCATCGCACGAAAGTACATATTTTATTTGAAATATCGTATAAAATAAAAAAAAAGTTAAAAAAAAATCTTGAAATTGGCGCAGTAATAAATTTTTGCTTATACTTGCACCCGAAAACAGAGCATAAGGCGTTAAATACTCCGCTTTGCAGGTTTAGTCTAATATATTATAATTTTAATATGGCACCAAGTAATAAAAAGAGATTAGTTGTTAGTTTTAACAATCTTCCTGTAGAACTTCAGGAGGAGGTAAAAGCGGCATATCCCGCAGGTTATACAGATTCAATGATTCGCGTTGATAAACCAAATGGAGATTTCTTTTACGCTGTTTCATTTGAAACCGATGAGGTGAGCTATCTTGTTAAAATTGATGTCAAAATTGATGATATTTCCGAGGAGGACGACGATAAGGATTACTACGATGATGAGATAAAGGGTGCAGACCAAATCCAGGATGACGAAGAGGAAGAGGAGGAGCGTCGCCCATCTCCAATCGAGTTTGATGACGAAGATTAGTCGATAAATACATTGATGGCAAATTCTTTGCAGTCAATGTCTGAAAAATATCGAGATAGGGCTGTAATGGGTTTGTAATCAATATTTTATATTAAATACAATATTTTTATGAGTTACAATCTGTTAAAAGGCAAGAAAGGAATTATTTTCGGCGCATTGAACGAGCTGTCAATAGCTTGGAAGGTCGCCGAGCGTGCGGTTGAAGAGGGAGCTGAGATTGTGCTGACAAATACTGCAATTTCTCTGCGTATGGGCGATATAAATACCCTTGCAGAGAGGTGTAATGCACCGGTTATTGCAGCTGATGCCACAAATGTTGAGGAGCTTGAGGCTTTGGTGGATAAGGCTATGGAGCATTTCGGCGGTAAAATTGATTTTGTTCTACACTCGGTTGGTATGTCGCCAAATGTGCGAAAAAATATACCTTATCAGGAACTAAACTACGATTTTTTAGGCAAAACCCTTGATATCTCTGCAATCTCGTTCCATAAGGTAATGCAGGTTCTGTATAGAAAAAATGCTGTCAATGATTGGGGCTCTATTGTGGCCCTGACATATATGGCAGCACAGCGTACATTTGTTGGCTATAACGATATGGCAGACGCTAAAGCATTGTTAGAGTCAATAGCCCGCAGCTATGGAGCAATCTATGGCAGAGACCATAAGGTAAGAGTAAATACTATCTCTCAGTCGCCTACTTATACTACAGCAGGTAAGGGTATTAGCGGAATGAGCGGTATGCTCGATTTTGCAGAGGCTATGTCTCCGCTTGGCAATGCAGACGCTGAAGATTGTGCAAATTACTGCATAACCCTCTTCTCAGACCTTACCCGTAAAGTTACTATGCAAAACCTCTACCACGATGGAGGATTTTCAAGTATGGGTCTAAGTGAGGCTGTGTATCATAGCTTTCTCAAGGGCGCAGAGTAATTTGTCGTGATAGTGGCACATTTCCATCGGCTAACTAAAAATTCAACAAAGGGCAGTACCGTAAGTACAGCCCTTCGTTGTCTTTTTAGCCGAGCCTTAATCCCCTTTTAGGG
Organism: Alistipes sp.; assembly: GCA_017507075.1. Classification (GTDB taxonomy): domain Bacteria; phylum Bacteroidota; class Bacteroidia; order Bacteroidales; family Rikenellaceae; genus Alistipes. The sequence continues at coordinate 7,342 of JAFWBN010000045.1, forward strand.
GCTTTTCACCGCTACGCCTCGGCAATTCAAGCGGGCTTGATTGCGCTCGGCTTAATCGCGGCGTTGTAAATGCACCACTCTGACGACAAATTGGGTAGGTGCTTTAATTTTGGCGCGCGTCCCTAAGGACCTTAGAGACCCTAGAGTCCTTAGAGACACTAAAGTCAGCGCGCGCAGTATTAAGGGCTTTAGCCCGCTGTCATTTATTGTTATTCGCTGTTATTGTGCATCTGACCCTGATTTGGCGGAGGTGGTGCTTTCGCTTGGCTTACTCTGTTGATTAGAGCTTAGAATTGTAAGCCATATTTAGAGATAATCGAGCCTGCCTAAAAATTGGCAGGCTCGATTGACTATTTTTTCTCTTCCCAGTGGAAAGGTGCAAAGTCGGCATCTGTGTCGTTGCTTTTCCAGCTTGGTTTGCGATTTGCGTAGATAATAAACGGTACGACAATCACAATAAGGCAGCCTACAACAAGTATTGTTACCCATGTTTTAGGGCTTCCTGTAGAGATTTGTGCAGGAGGTATAAAACTGAGGATAAAGGCCAAAAGAGAGCCACAGAAACCCACTCCTGCGATTATCCACATAGTCATATTGCTACCGAGACGGAACGGGCGGTTGCTACTTTTCATGCGGTAGCGCAACACGATAGCCGCAGCAAAGAGCATCATGTACATTATCAGATATAGCGAAGCTGTCATCTGAGACAGAATCTGATAGAAGGATTGAACAGATGGCATTACTACAAAGAGCAACGAAAGAAGGGTTACAATACCACCCTGAATAAGCAGTATATTACGCTGCACGCCATTTGAATTGGTCTTTTGTAAGAACGGTGGCAAATATCCCGCTTTGCCTACGGTAAAGATACCCTTTGATGGACCTGCTACCCATGTAAGTACACCTGCAAGCACTCCGAACATCAGCGCAATGGCAATAATAGGGGCTGCCCAAGAGATATGCAGATACTCAAAATATCTGTCAAAACCGATTAGCAGCGATTGGGTCAGCGATACATCCTTTACAGGGATAATAAAGCCGAGAGAGAAGGTGCCTAAAATAAAAATCAATACTGTTATCAATGAACCGATAATAATAGCCTTAGGGTAGTTTTTTGTAGGGTTGTTTACATCCATGACATGGATACCCATCATCTC
>JAFWBN010000046.1 GCA_017507075.1 Alistipes sp.
AAATATAGACTAAAAATGAGTAAAACACCTAAAAAGGTAGATTATGCAGCAGCTGTGGCAGCCTCGAAAGAGTATTTCGGGGGTGATGAACTTGCGGCAACCGTATGGGTCAGCAAATACGCGCTCAAGGACTCCTATGGCAACATCTACGAATCGACACCAACGCAGATGCATGAGCGCATCGCCTCAGAGTTGGAGCGCATAGAGAACAAGTATGCAAATCCACTCAACAAAGAGCAGATTTTCGAGTTACTTGACCATTTCCGTTACATCATCCCACAAGGTGGTCCTATGACAGGTATTGGAAACAATTTCCAGGTTGCATCGCTCTCAAACTGCTTTGTTATCGGACATAAGAGACCGGCAGACTCTTATGGTGGTATTTTCCGTATGGACGAGGAGCAGGTACAACTTATGAAGCGTAGAGGTGGTGTAGGTCATGACCTTTCACATATCCGTCCTGCCGGAAGTCCTGTACTCAACTCGGCACTAACCTCTACAGGTATTGTCCCATTTATGGAGCGTTACTCAAACTCTACCCGTGAGGTGGCTCAGGATGGTCGTCGTGGAGCTCTTATGCTTTCACTCTCCATAAAGCACCCTGATGCAGAGAACTTTATTGACGCCAAACTCGATACAAACAAAGTTACAGGCGCAAATGTATCAATAAAGATTGATGACGAGTTTATGCGCGCAGCCTTAGAGGGTCGCACATATACTCAGCAGTTCCCTATAGATTCAGCAAATCCAAAGGTTGTTACAAACATTGATGCAAAAAAGCTCTGGAACAAGATTATTCACAACGCATGGAAATCAGCCGAGCCAGGAGTGTTATTCTGGGATACAATCATCCGCGAGAGTGTGCCTGATTGCTATGCTGACCAGGGTTTCACAACAGTATCTACAAACCCTTGTGGCGAGATTCCGCTCTGTCCTTACGACAGCTGCCGACTGCTGGCAATAAACCTCTTTAGTTATGTAGAGAATCCTTTTACGGCTGAGGCTTCTTTCAACTTTGAGTTATTCAAAGAGCATGTTCACAAGGCTATGCACCTTATGGACGATATTATCGATTTGGAGCTTGAAAAGATTGACCTAATCCTTGCTAAGATTCAGTCTGACCCAGAGGATGATGATGTGCGTCAGGTAGAGATTAACCTCTGGAACAAGATTAAGGATATGGCACTCAAGGGCCGTCGTACAGGTTTGGGTATCACCGCCGAGGGTGATATGCTTGCAGCGTTGGGTCTGAGATATGGTACAGACAAGGCTCTTAAATTTGCGGTAAATGTTCACAAGACACTCGCTGTAGAGGCTTACCGTGCATCTGTTATGATGGCAAAAGATCGTGGCGCATTCGGTGTATTTGATGCAGAGAAAGAGAAGAACAATCCGATGATTGCTCGTCTGCGTGAGGCAGATTCTCAGCTCTACGAGGATATGCTCAAGTATGGTCGTAGAAATATCGCAATGCTGACCATTGCTCCTACAGGAACAACCTCGCTCATGTCTCAGACAACATCGGGCATAGAGCCTGTATTCCGCCCTGTATATAAGCGTCGTCGCAAAATCAATCCATCGGACAAAAACACCGTTACATCCTTTGTTGACGAGCAGGGACAGTGCTTTGAGGAGTACAATGTATATCACCACAAGTTTATCGATTGGCTTACAGTCAACGGATATGACACATCTCGTCTTGCAACAATATCTGACGAGGAGCTTGAGAAGTGGGTTGCAGCCTCTCCATACCACAAAGCAACAGCTAATGACATTGACTGGGTTGCCAAAGTACGCATGCAGGGAGCTATTCAGAAGTGGGTTGACCACTCTATCTCGGTAACTGTAAACCTTCCAAACAATGTATCAGAGGAGCTTGTTGCCGATGTATATCGAACAGCTTGGGAGTGCGGCTGTAAGGGCGTAACTGTATATCGTGATGGTTGCCGTGCCGGTGTACTTGTAGATAAGAAGTCTAAAAAATCGGCTCCTGCAAAGTGCGAAGAGGCCACAGGCACAAATCGCCGACCAAAGTCTCTGCCTACCGATGTGGTACGATTTAAGAACGGCAAAGAGGATTGGATTGCATTTGTAGGTCTGCATGAAGGTCATCCTTACGAGATTTTTACCGGTAAGATTGAGGATGATGCAATGTTTATACCTCCAAAAATCACGAAAGGAAGTATCATAAAGGTTCGTGAAGAGGATGGTACTAAGCGTTACGACTTCCAGTATGTTGACCGCTACGGATATACAAACACAATTGGCGGAATCTCCAGACTCTTTAACGAGAGTTTCTGGAATTATGCAAAACTTATTTCTGGCGTTTTGCGTTACAACATGCCAATTGACAAAGTGGTATCTCTGATTGATGGTTTGCACCTTGATGATGAAAATATCAACACCTGGAAAAATGGCGTTAAGCGCGCACTGAAACAGTATATCGAGGACGGCACACGCTCTAAGGGAAAGTGTCCTCAGTGCGGTCAAGAGAATATGGCTTACCAGAACGGCTGCCTTACCTGTTTATCCTGCGGATATTCAAAGTGCGGTTAGTAGATAAACGCTTTTTTAGAGCTATTTTGAGCATAAATCCCTCTATTTTTCGCGGGATTTATGCTTAATTAGAAAAATTTTTGAAAAAAAAGAGGCAAAATATTTGCTGAAACAAATAAATTCAGTATTTTTGCACTATGTATAGTGTAACATTTTGTGTACAGAAATAGCTAAATTGTTAAATATCAAATGCTTATGAAAAGATTTTTCGTTTTCGTTGCAGCTATGGCTGCATTTGTAGCAACTGCACAGGTAGCTACAGCACAGGAGAAGAGCGAGAAGACCCCTCATGTTGCTGGTTATATCTCAAACAAGTTTTGGGATAACTGGGAGCTTGGTCTTGGTGGCGGTGCTACTTTCGCTGTAAAGACCGGTAGCGGTTTCTCAGATTCAACATCTTGGTCAGTTTATGGTGCTGCAACTAAGTGGTTCCATCCTGTATTCGGAGTACGCGCTGCTCTTGAGGTTGGTGAGTTCGCTTATTTGACTCGTCCAAACAGTGTTAAAGCTCACACTTCATTCCTTTATCTCCACCCAGATTTCATGGTTAACCTCAGCAATTGGATTGGTGGTTACAAGGAGCGTGTATATAACGCAATCGTTTTTGCAGGTGCCGGTGTTGCAGGTAGCGCACTTGGTGATAGCAATAACCGTTCTTGGGAGGTTGCACTTGATGCAGGTTTGATCAACCGTTTCAATGTAGGTAAGGCTTTGTCTATCGACCTTACTCTTAGCACAATGTTTGCTGGTGCAGGTATGTACACTGCAAACCCTGTTCGCCTCTCTCGTTTCAACTCACTCCATGTATCTTTGGGTCTTAACTACCGTTTCAACAAGCGCACCTTCGAGGTTTCTGGTGCTACTGCTGACGAGGCTAAGGCAATGCTTGCACGCATCAATGTAGCTGAGAAGGAGGTTGTTTCAGCTAAGGCTGAGAGCGAGCGTCTGACTAAGGTTACTGCTGAGCAGAGCCGTCAGCTTGAGGCTGCATCTGCACAGGTTGTTGAGCGCGAGGCTGCACTCCGTACTGCTGAGACAAGACTTGCAACTATCAACTCTCAGGCATCTACTGCTAAGGATGCTGTTGCAGCTGCAAACTTCGACGAGATTCTCTTCTACCTCTATGGCTATGGCGTTCTTAACGAGAACAACAAGACTCGTCTTAACCTGCTCGCACAGCAGATCAAGGAGTCTGACAGCGATAAGGTTTACAAGATTGAGGGATTTGCTGATCCTCAGACTGGTAGCAGAAAGGCTAACCACCGTTTGGCAGAGAAGCGTGCTCGCCTCGTTTACGAGTATCTCATCTCTCAGGGTGTTGAGGCTTCTAAGCTTGAGTGGAAGAACTGCGGTACAGAGAACCTTCCATTTAACAAGAAGGAGCAGAACCGCGTAGTTGTTGTATTCTAATCTTAAAAGATAACTTTTGGAGCCTGGTGCAAAACCAGGCTCTTTTTTTGTCTAAAATTCACTCAGGTCAGCGCGCGGAATAATGACAAATGGCATTTAATAGCAACGGGCTTTCAGCCCTAAATGGCATACAATAGCGCGCTACAGAACAAACTAAGTTTCGCTGTACTCGGATTTAGGAAAACCATCGCAGATGGTACGAGAAAAGATAGTCTTCTAAGGTCAAGCTTGCTTGAAACCGAAAGATAGACTATCTTTTATCGTAATAGCCTTTAGGCTATCCTAAATCCGCATCAGCACAAGAGAAACGCAGTTTCTCCGAAAGTCTTTTAAGCCATCTTCGATGTCTTTTCCTCCTCGCAGTTCGGCAAAGCCTGCAAGCAGTCTCTGCTCTCACGAGCAGCGTCGGTTGTGTCCCTTTTCTGAAGAAAAGGGACGGTACTTAGGCGGGCTGTACTCGAAAAAGCGGGCAGTTCTTAAGTTGTGTTATTTATAGGTGATATAGACGATATACTCTCCTTGGGCGTGGATGGAGAAGTTGTTTGAAGCAGCCTCGTTAAGTGTTCCTTGCCACCACATATCAAAGTCGTAGAGTGGGTACAGAAGACCATCGGCTTTTAGTTTTTTGGCGTTGATATTAAAAATTGAGACTTGTGCGCCCTTTTTGCAGTTGAAATTGCAGTTATCGATGCAAGGTATAAACACTCCGTAATCAGTATAGCTCCTTACATCTGCGCCCATGCGGCGGTACTCTGCAAGCAGGGAGATATTTCCGATACTATGGTCGTCTCGTTTTCCTGTTGCTCCGACAATATCTATTGTTTTTACCCCCTTTTTGAGTAGATATTTTACAGCTTTTGTCTGGTCATTTGTCTGCTGGTCGGGTTCATATTGTATAATATTGGCAAATCGCACTCGATTTTCTGCGCTCAACGAGTCTCCGTCGCCGATTATAATGTCGGGAACAAGCCCTTTGGCGATATATTGGTCTGCGCCGCCATCGCAGCAGGCAACAAACTTGCTTTGCAGTAATTTTTGCAGAGGTATTTCGGTTGTTGGATACTCTCCATTAGCCAGAATTACAGCATCTGTATCTCTATCTTTAGTCATTTTGCTTAGTCATCAATTTTTTCCACTTCATATACCCGAATACGGCAATTACTGTATATAGCAGATATAGTGCAGCTGTCGGATATAACCCTTTGTATATATATAGTCCTGCGGAGAGTATATCTACTACAAGCCAAACAATCCACTGCTCTATATATTTACGCGCTAACATCCACATACCCACAATACTCAGTGCCGTTGTAAGTCCGTTTAGCCACGGCACATCGCTATCTGTAAAGTTTATCAGCAGAGTAGAGGTAACTATCTGAGATACAGCATATAGTAGAATTAGCGCAATCCACTGCCGAGGTGCTACATGGGATATTTTAAGCTCTTTTTTCTGGGTTTTCTTGCTCGAGAAGGATATGTTATACTTCCAGGCTATCCATCCATATACAGCAATTACAAGATAGTATATATTTAGAGCAGTATCGGCATATAACCCTGCGTCATAATATACAAACAGATATATTGCCGGCATTACAATACTTGCAATCCAAAGATAGATGCTTGCTTTGTACTCCAACCATAGATATATAAGACCTATAGCAACACCGACTATTTCGAGAATATTATCCATTGTATGCAGTTTTAGTCAATGCTCTCTGCATTGGGGTCATTAAGTAGTTTGTTGTACTCAAGGCTGTCTAACGGCTCTGTAATTCGGGCTTCATCCCAATCGCTCTTCAGAATCCTCTCAATCTCGTCGTCATGCATGTATGATACAACACTTGTAGCAGTTGTAATGATACCTAAAATCAGCAAAATCCATATTACCAGAGCCGATATAAGCACCCACAATTTTGGGCGACGACCTATAAGTAGGACTGTCAGCAGGTATATAATCGTTACAATAGGTACAAGAACAGTAGCTATTGCAAGAATTGGCATACCGACACCAAATGTTGATATTGCATCTGCAAGTGTGCCTAAGTTGCCAGCATGTATAAGAGATGCTCCAAGCCCTGTAAGACTTGCAAATAGTGCAATTATAAGTCCGACAGATGCCATGACAAGCGAGAAAAGCATCAGTACAACAAACGCCTTTAGACAAATCATTGCCAACTTACCTAAACCTGCAACAAAAGATGCAAGATTTGATTTAGCTCTCTGCTCATCGGTAACAACTTGTTGCTTGTCGGCAATAGATTTTGCAGTAATTGCCTCTCCCTCCATTTCGAGTTTCTGTCGTGCGCTCTTAGCCTCAGGAATTACAAACCAAAGTATCAGATATACCACAAGCAACACCCCAAAGAGGTTTTGTCCAAAATTGTTAAGCCAATATACATAGTGCGATATGCTGCTGATAGGCACAAAAATCAGTGGAGCGAAAATAGCAAGACGCACCCACACAGGGTCAATATTGAAATATTTGCCAATACCGGCACATACACCACCAAGTTTGCTGTTCTCTAAATCTCTGTATAGTCTGCGCGCAATACGGGTCTTAGTAGTAGGCTCACTGTCGCTCTGCTCACTATCTGAAATGTCCTCAGCACTGCCAAGCTGCTTGATGATATTCTCTATCAGAGGCAGACAAACAACCTGGTCAGGATTTCGTTGTGCTGAGAGTATCAGCTCGGCTATGCGGGCCTCTATGTCGGCTATAATCTCTGAGGAGTCGGGATTCTCTTTGTATGCCCTTTTCAGTGAGTGTATATAGTCGTTTATGCGATTGTATGCCTCTGTTTCAAGTATAAAAGCGATACCTGAAATGCTACACTTTTTAATCTCGTTCATACTATCTCTTTTTTATGGAACTTGCTCCGATATTATCTAAAATATTTACCTGACACTCACCTGTATATCTTATAGAGGATGCGCCAACGGCTGTTGCTGTAAGTTCAGTGCTACACTCTACAGATACACTTGATGCTCCTACAGCCTCAATATCTGCTTTGTTGCCACTTACTGTTGCCTTTGATGCTCCGACAACTGAGGCGTCTAACTGAGAGCAGGTAAAATTTTCAGCCTTGAGAGTCGATGCACCTGCAACCTCTATTTCTGCTGTTGTTGCACTTCCGCTAAGTGTTAGTGTGGCAGCTCCGGCAACGGTTGCATCCATGGTTGTACACTCAATTTCAGCCTTTACTCCTGCAGCACCTGCAACCTCTACTTCGGCTTTAACAGCCTTTGCTTTTAGAGATATTCTCGAAGCTCCAACACACTCTATATCAAGAGTGTTGACAGATATAAACGGCTGAACATCTATTGACGATACGGCTGTGGACTCAAAACTGTTTAACTTGCCGTTGTACGGAATATATACCTCAGCAATAGGTGATGCATTCTGCATGTTAAACTGCTTAATATCCGAACTTATTGTAAGTTTGTTGCCACTGACTGAAATCTGTATGTGAGGCATCATTTTCTCTGTCGCACGAATAATGATATTACCCTCCGTGCGCTGCTCAATAATCACGCTGATAGGATTGTTAACCTCTATGGCTGTAAAATTCATGCTGCTCTTTACCGCCTTCATTACAATCTTGCTCTCTGACTCATTTGCCGCTGCTATACCTATATACAATATGGAGATGCATAGTAAAAATAATCGTCTCATAACCAATAACTTTTTTACCCTTTATTTGCCACGGATGGCGTTAATCTGCTCAACAAGTTTATCCCACGCCTCGTCAAGGGATGCCAAATACTGCTTACCCTCCTCTGTGAGTGTGTAGTATTTGCGCGGAGGTCCTTGTGGCGACTCTTCCCAACGGTATGTCAGATAACCTGCATTTTTCATCCTCGAAAGAATAGGATAGAGCGTACCTTCAACCACAATCATCTCGGCCCTTTTTAGCTCCGCAATAATCGCAGGAGCATAAGAATCCTTCCCCGCAAGTATCGCAAGTATGCAATAGTCTAAGATACCTTTGCGCATCTGTATTTTAGCATTGTCTTCTCTCATAATCTCTCTGTTTTATGCGATATTTACTCGTTTACTCACTTTTACTCCTCCTCTGGTATAAGCAACCACAAAAGGATATATACCCACAGCGACAGACCACCAAAGAGGAATAATACCAATGTGATAAGCCTTACAGCCGATGTATCAAAATGGAAAAATTGAGCAATACCCGCACATACTCCGGCAATAGAACGGTCTGTCTTGCTGCGACGAAGCTGCCTGTACTCACTTTTTGGCTCTGTTTTAATCTCCTTAGCAGGACCAAAATCTTCCGGATTTCCCATGCGTCGAATTGCCGCCTCTACCATCTGAAGTGTTACTACCATCATAGATGAAGATAGCGTCTGTATAAAGATATCGGCAAAGCCACTCTCAATATCGTTCATCACCTCATCAGCCGGCTCTTGTACCCTGTTGCGAACATCCGCAAGATAGTCCGATAGACGATAGTAAGCATCTTTATCAAGCGTGAAGGCATTGCCTCCGATATTTGCATTGATAGTCTCTTTCATAATTTATAGCTGTTTTTGTAGTTTTACGATGCAAATATAATACACTTTTTGGTACTATGCAATAAAAAGTACCTAAAATTTATCTAATTTGGCGAAAGTTAAGCGCAAATTTGTAAAGAGTTGACATTAGTGGCTCTATTGTCCCTAAGGACCCTATCTGTGCGCGCAATATTAAGGGTCTAAGCTCGCTGCTATTATATATATAAATAGGTATATATAAAGCAAGAGTCTGTCTAACTTGGTTAGACAGACTCCTTTATCCTTGTAGGCAGGGACTACTCCAATGAAATAGCCTCTGAAGGACAAACACCTGCACAATCACCGCACTCGATGCACTTCTCAGGGTCAATTACATAGATGTCTCCTGCCGAAATCGCCTCAACAGGACACTCGTCGATACATGTACCACATGCAACGCAAGAATCTGAAATTTTGTAAGCCATAATAAATATTGTTATAAAATGCACTGCAAAAATAAGACTTTAATGTGAATTATCCAAAAAATAGTATCTTTGTGGTGCTATTCGGCACAAAAAAGATATATTAGCAACCAAAAAGTACAGTAAGCAATGAAGCAACGCTCTTTTCTAACATTTTTAGGTACAGGAACTTCTCAAGGTGTTCCGGTTATTGGTTGCAACTGTGAGGTTTGCCGCTCTACAGACCCTAAAGATAATCGTCTGCGTACCTCAGCAATGATTGAAACAGAGGGTTGTAGATTTATTATTGATGCAGGTCCTGATTTTAGGATTCAGATGCTTAGAGAGGGTGTGAGCCACATTACAGCAATACTGCTCACTCATAAACATAAAGACCATATTGGCGGTATTGACGATGTGAGAGCGTTGAATTTTGTCGATTATCCGCAGATTCATACCGTTGATATATACGCAACGGCAGAGACTATTGCTTGTGTGCGCAAAGATTATGACTATGCCTTTTTCAAGGTTCGTTATCGCGGAACGCCTGAGATAAGTCTGCATACTATAGATGCCGAAAACTCGTTTACAATTTCCGGCGTAGAGATTACACCTATCAAAGGTTATCATGCACATTTTGAGGTAACAGGTTATAGAATTGGGGAGACGGCGTATATAACAGATTTTAAGGATATAGATGATAGTCAGATAGAGAAATTGCGTGGTGTTAAGACCCTTGTGGTCAATGCGTTAAGGTTTGAACCTCACGATTCGCACTTCTCTGTAAGCCAAGCCCTTGAGTTGATAGAAAAAGTCAAACCAAATAGGGCCTATCTGACACACATGTCGCACGAAATAGGTCTTCACACAGAGGCAGAGAGACTTTTGCCTCCAAATGTATATTTTGCATACGATAAATTAAAAATAGAGATATGAAAAATGTTCTGAAATCAAAAACGGTTGTCATTACAGGAGCCTCTTCAGGTATTGGCGAGGCTATGGCAAAACTCTATGCTCAGATGGGCGCAAAGGTTGTTTTGGGTGCGCGTAGTGAGGATAAGCTCAAGGCTCTGGCTCTGCAAATAACAGAAAATGGAGGTCAAGCGGCATACTGTGCAACCGATGTAACTAAGGCTGAGGATTGTAAACGACTTATAGATACAGCTGTTGAGGCTTTTGGTGGTATAGATGTCCTTATTTGCAATGCAGGAATATCGATGCGTGCAATATTTGATGATGTCGATTTGAGCGTACTACATCGACTTATGGATGTAAACTTCTGGGGTACAGTCTATTGTGCAAAGTATGCGCTGCCATACCTTCAGGCTTCAAAAGGCTCTCTTGTAGGTAT
>JAFWBN010000047.1 GCA_017507075.1 Alistipes sp.
AGATTGGAACGCAGGCTTTCTACGAGTGCCGTAGTTTGACAAGTATTACTATTCCCGACAGCGTAACTGAGATTGGAGCTTTTGCTTTCTCTTTTTGCCGTAGTTTGACAAGCGTAACTATTCCAAATAGCGTAACGAAGATTGGAAGTGATGCTTTCGAATATTGCTATGGTTTGACAAGCGTAACTATTCCTGATAGTGTAACTTCGATTGGAGATTGGGCTTTCCAGTATTGCTCTGGTTTGACAAGCATAACTATTCCGAATAGCGTAACACAGATTGGAGTATATGCTTTCGGATGTTGCGCTGGTTTGACAAGTATTACTATCCCTGATAGTGTAACTGAGATTAGTCGTTATGCTTTCTTTTCTTGCGAAGGTTTGACAAGTATTACTATTCCAAATAGCGTAACGAAGATTGGAGATAAAGCTTTCTCTGATTGCGATAGTTTGACAAGCATAACTATTCCTGATAGTGTAACGGAGATTGGAGATTCAGCTTTCGGATGTTGCTATGGTTTGACAACTATTACTATCCCAAATAGTGTAACAAAGATTGGAGAGAGTGCTTTCATGTCTTGCCGTAATTTGACAAGTATAACTATACCAGAAAGTGTTACAACTATTGGAGAAAGTGCTTTTTGTCAATGCGATAGTCTTACAAGTGTAACCATTCCTAATAGCGTAATAGAAATTGGAGCACATGCTTTTGACAACTGTAAAAGTCTTGCAGAATTTAAGGGGAAGTTTGCGTCTGAAGATGGCAGATGTCTCATTATTGATGGAGTATTAAAATCCTTTGCGCAGGCAGGTCTTTCGTCGTATAATATTCCAGAAGGCGTTACCAAAATCGAATTTTCTTTGTGCAATGAGATTACAAGTATAACTATTCCCAACAGCGTAACAGAAATTGGAGAGTGGGCTTTTAATGCATGCTTTGGTCTCGAAAATTTTAAGGGTAAGTTTGCATCCGAAGATGGTAGATGTTTAATTGTGGATGGAGCATTAGCAGCTTTTGCTCCTGCAGGGCTTAGTTCATACACTATTCCAGACAATGTAACTCAGATAAGACCAGCCGTTTTTTCTGATCTCCAACTTACAAGTGTAATTATACCAAATAGTGTAACAACTATCGGAACTTTTGCATTTCAAAGTTGTAATAATCTAATAAGTATTACTATCCCAGATAGTGTAACTGTGCTTGGAGAGTCTGCTTTTAGTAGTTGTAGAGGACTCACAAGTGTAACTATAGGAAGTGGTGTTACAACAATTGGAAATTCTGCATTCTATGGTTGCTCAAGCCTTAAAAGTGTAATCATCCCTAATAATGTAACAGAGATTGGATATAGTGTTTTCTCTGATTGCTCCAGCCTTGAAAGTGTAACAATTTCTAACAATATAACAGAAATTAAAAATACAACATTTTACAATTGTAAGGGTTTAATAAGCATTATTATTCCAAATAGTGTAACAAAAATTGGAGATTCTGCTTTCTGTAATTGTTCCAACCTTGAAAGCGCAACAATTTTAGAAGGAGTAACTAAAATTGGAAGAGGAGCATTTGTATCTTGTTCGAAACTAACAAATATTACTATTCCCGATAGCGTAACTGAGATTGGATTTAGGGCTTTCGATCTTTGCGAAAGTCTGGCAAGCGTATTCTGTAAGCGTACAACGCCACCTACTGCATATTATGAAAGCAGCTCTTGGAAAGCTTTTATCAACAACGCCGCAAATCGCAAAATTTATGTACCTGCCGAGTCGGTAGATGCCTACAAAGAGGCTGACGGTTGGAAAGATTACGCGGATTCAATCGAGCCGTACGACTTTTCGGCGCAGAATTAACAGATAAACACTAACATAATCCCGACCCTAATTAACGCAGAGGGGATGACTAAAAATTAGTCATCCCCATTTTATTAAGAGGTAGTGTTATAAATCAAGTAGCAACAAACTACATATTCATACCGCCGCAGCAGTGGATAACCTGGCCGGAGACATAGCTTGACAAGTCTGAGGCCAAGAAGAGGGCTACATTTGCCACATCCTCAGGGGTTCCGCCACGACGGAGAGGTATAGCTTTTGCCCACTGCTCGCGCACATCTTCTGGGAGTTTGCCTGTCATTTCGGTAATAATAAAGCCTGGGGCGATACAGTTTGCACGGATGCCGCGTGAGCCCATCTCTTTTGCGATAGATTTTGCAAGGCCAATCATACCGGCCTTAGAGGCTGAGTAGTTACACTGACCTGCATTGCCGCTTACGCCCACAACAGAGGACATATTGATAATTGAGCCGCCGCGCTGACGAGCCATAACGGGGGTTACGGCGTGAACAAAGTTAAACGCCGACTTAAGGTTTACATTGATAACGGCATCCCACTGAGCCTCAGTCATACGCAACATAAGGCCATCTTTAGTAATGCCTGCATTATTGACCAAAATATCTATGCGACCAAAGTCTGAGACAATCTGCTCTACAACAGCATGGCTCTGCTCAAAATCGGCAGCGTTTGAGGCGTAGGCCTGCACTCTAACACCAAACTGCTCAAGCTCTGACTTGGTTGCAAGAACTGCTTCAGAGAGTTCCAAATCGGTAAAGGCAATGTCTGCACCCTGTTCCGCAAATCTCATAGCAACGGCCTTGCCGATGCCCCTTCCCGCACCTGTAATAAGGGCGACTTTTCCTTCAAGTAATTTCATTGTTTGAGAATTTTGTTAATAAAATCTATGCAAAGATATGAATTTTATTTGGAATATGACTATCTTTGTTTCGCAAACTGCGATTAGTTGATTATACGTAATATTAAAATAGTCTATTATCATGAAGGATTCACAGATTTTTGACCTTATTGGTCAGGAGCGCAGTCGTCAGATGCGCGGTATTGAGCTTATTGCATCAGAGAACTTTGTCAGCGACAATGTCATGGCAGCAATGGGTTCTGTACTTACAAATAAGTATGCCGAAGGCTACCCTAATGCACGCTACTATGGCGGTTGTCAGGTTGTAGATAAAGTTGAGAGTCTTGCTATAGAGCGCATCTGCCGTCTCTATGGTGCAGAGTATGCCAATGTACAGCCTCACTCTGGTGCGCAGGCAAATATGGCAGTATTTTTTGCTGTACTAAAGCCAGGAGACACCTTCCTCGGTCTTAATCTCTCTCACGGAGGACACCTCTCCCACGGCTCTGCCGTAAATATGTCAGGTATGTATTTCAACGCTGTAAGCTACTCTGTAAAGGAGTCTGACGGACGAGTTGACTATGACGAAATGGAGGCTAAAGCCCTTGAGTGCAAGCCAAAGCTTATCGTTGGTGGAGCTTCTGCATACTCTCGTGAGTGGGACTATGCCCGCATGCGCGAGATTGCCGACAAGGTAGGTGCGCTACTGATGATTGACATGGCACACACCGCAGGTCTTATCGCGGCAGGTCTGCTCGAGAACCCTGTAAAGTATGCACACATTGTAACATCTACGACTCATAAGACCCTGCGTGGCCCTCGTGGAGGTATTATTTTGATGGGCAAAGATTTCGACAACCCTTGGGGCGCAACAACTCCAAAAGGCGTTATAAAGAAGATGTCTCAGATTCTCAACTCTGCCGTATTCCCAGGTATTCAGGGCGGACCTCTTGAGCATGTTATCGCAGCAAAGGCTGTAGCTTTCGGAGAGGCTCTTGACCCATCTTTCAAGGAGTATCAGACTCAGGTGGTAAAGAATGCCAAGGCTCTTGCTGAGGCTTTTATAGCTCGCGGATACAACATTATCTCCGGCGGTACAGATAACCACCTTATCCTTGTTGATTTGCGCACTAAGTTCCCAGAGCTTACAGGTAAGGTTGCAGAAAAGGCACTTGTTGCTGCCGATATTACCACCAACAAGAATATGGTACCTTTTGACTCTCGCTCTGCCTTCCAGACATCAGGCTTGCGTTTTGGAACCCCTGCAATCACAACCCGTGGCGTAAAAGAGGAGACAATGGAGGTTATAGTATCTCTTATTGACCGTGTTCTGCAAGACCCTGAAAACGAGGCAAATATAGCGGTTGTTCGCAATGAGGTTAACGCTATGATGGAACAATATCCACTATTTGCATGGTAGAAATTATAGATTTTCTCTCCGATTTAGAGAAAAACAATAATCGTGAGTGGTTTACTGCACACAAAGAGCGGTACAAAGCTTTCGATAAACAACTAAAGGAGTTTGCGGCGAAGCTGATTAACGGCATCGCCGCATTCGACCCCTCTGTTGCCGGGCTTACTGTAGCTGATTGCACATACAGAATCTACCGAGATATAAGATTCAGCCTCGACAAAAGCCCATATAAAACATGGTCTGGAGTATTTATCGCTCCACATGGCAAAAAGGCTGGATATGCAGGATATTATATCCACTTTGAGTCTTCAGGCTGTTTTCTCTATGCAGGCTCTCACTGCCCTGAGCCTATAGCTCTGCGCAGTATCAGAGAGGAGATTTTGGATAATGGAGATAATATGGTGGCCGCCATTGAGACATCAAACGGTTTTACTCTTGTTACTGACAACAGCCTTAAGCGCACACCAAAAGATTTTCCAACGGGACACAAACACGACGCACTACTCCGCTTAAAGGATTTCGGCATCGAAAAACCTCTCGACACCAAATACCTCGCAGCCGGATGTGATGCTCTACTACAAAAAGTTGTTGAAGACTTCCGCTCCGCAGCCCCACTTGTAGAGATTCTCAATAGAGCCATCGACTACGCCTACCAGGAGGAGAAAGATGGTGGATATAACAACTACTAAATAGGACTTTTAGAGGCTCTATAGTCTCTAAGGTTTAGGGACGCGCACCAAAATGAAAGCACCCCTCCGCCAATCAGGGTCAGATGCAGAATAACAGCGAATAACAATAAATGACAGCGGGCTAAAGCCCTTAATATTGCGCGCACAGCGCGCTATTCTATGTCATTTAGGGCTGAAAGCCCGTTGCTATTAAATGTCATTTATCGTTACTCCGCT
>JAFWBN010000048.1 GCA_017507075.1 Alistipes sp.
CGCGCGCTGACCTTAGTGTCTCTAAGGACTCTAAAGTCTCTAAGGACCTTAGGGACGCGCGCCCAAATTAAAGCACCCAATTTGTCGTCATAGCGCGGCAGGTACAACGCTCGGCATATAAAACAGCGAAGGGTAGTACAAAAGTACGACCCTTTGATGTTTTATCTGTTAGCGGAAGTAGATGCCGTGCTATGACGACAAAGAACGGCAAATTTACTCCTCGACCCTAACAATATTAGCCCCCACAGCATTAAGTCTATTTTCAATATCTCTATAACCGCGGTCTATCTGTTCTATATTTTGTATTGTGCTTATTCCATCTGCGCTCATTGCGGCGATAAGGAGGGATACACCCGCGCGAATATCTGGTGAGGACATTCTTGACGCGCGGAGTTGAACATTATGGTCGTGTCCTATAACAGCTGCGCGGTGTGGGTCGCAGAGGATGATTTGCGCGCCCATATCTATAAGTTTATCAACAAAGAACAGTCGAGATTCAAACATCTTTTGGTGTATCAGTGTTGTACCTTTTGCCTGTGTTGCCACGACAAGGAAGACAGAGAGCAAATCTGGAGTAAGACCTGGCCAAGGAGCGTCGGCAAAGGTCATAATACTGCCATCTATAAAGCTTTCGACGCAATAGTGGTCTTGTTGTGGGATATAAATATCGTCTCCTCTGCGTTCAAGGGCGATACCGAGGCGAGCAAACTGTTGTGGTATAATACCCAGCTCGTCGTAGCAGACATTTTTGATTGTTAGCTCTGAGCGATTCATTGCTGCCATGCCGATAAAAGAGCCGACCTCAATCATATCTGGCAGCATGCGATGTGTTGTGCCACCCAAAGATTCAACTCCCTCAATCTCAAGCAGATTAGAGCCTATGCCGTGAATTTTTGCACCCATACGGCAGAGCATTTTACAGAGCTGCTGTATATATGGCTCACATGCGGCGTTATAGATTGTTGTCTTGCCTTTTGCTAAGACTGCCGCCATGATAATATTTGCCGTACCTGTAACAGATGCCTCGTCAAGCAACATATAACAACCTTTAAGCTCTTTTGCCCGCACAGCAAAGAGGCTCTCTGCGCCGTCGTAATCGAACTCTGCGCCCAGCTTCTGAAAACCGAGGAAGTGGGTGTCCAATCTGCGGCGACCAATCTTATCCCCGCCTGGTTTTGGCATATATCCCACACCAAAACGACCAAGCATAGGTCCTAAAATCATCACCGACCCACGCAGGCGGATACAGCGGCGAAGATAGTCTTCGCTTCTTACATAGTCGAGGTTTACATCTGCGGCGCGGAAAGAGTAGCACTCCTCGCCGAGTTTTTTTACCTCTACGCCCATTGCTGAGAGTAGCTCTATAAGTTGCAGAACATCAAGAATCTGCGGAATATTATCAACAACAACCTCCTCTTTTGTGAGCAGTGTTGCACAAATTATCTGTAACGCCTCGTTTTTAGCTCCTTGTGGAGTAATGCTTCCTGAGAGTCGGCGACCTCCTTCAACTTTGAATACAGCCATAATATCTTTGTTTTTACAAACCCGTTTCACAAAAATAACATTTTGGTTCGGATATTGCAATTTGTAAGCTAAAATTTTTTACCATGAAGATTGCAAATATAACAGCTCGCGAGATTTTAGACTCTCGCGGCAACCCTACCGTAGAGGCTCAGGTTACAACTTTGTCGGGTGTTTCTGCCCGTGCATCTGTCCCTGGTGGGGCATCAACAGGCTCTTATGAGGCGGTAGAACTTAGAGACAAAGATAGTTCTCGCTATCGAGGCAAGGGGGTATTAAAGGCGGTGAGTAATATTAAGAGTATTATCGCGCCAGAGATTGTGGGCAGAAGTGTCTTTTGCCAAAGTGAGATAGACTCTATTCTAATCGAAACAGATGGCACGAAAAACAAATCAAACTTAGGAGCAAATGCAACTCTTGCCGTCTCTTTGGCTACAGCAAAAGCGGCTGCAAAGTCTCTTGCAATGCCTCTTTATCGCTATTTAGGGGGTGTTGACACACTTTTGATGCCTATTCCGATGATGAATATAATCAATGGAGGCAGACACTCTTCGTCGCCGGTATCTTTTCAAGAGTTTATGATTAGACCTGTAGGCGGTTGTTGTTTCAAAGAGGCACTAAGGATGGGCGTAGAGGTCTTTTATTCTCTCTCTTCAGAACTTAAGCGGCGCGGACTCTCAACAGCCGTAGGAGATGAAGGAGGTTTTGCTCCTGCTATGGACTCAACAGAGGATGTTTTGGAGACTATTATTTCGGCCATCGAAGGGGCTGGTTTTCGTGCCGGCAGAGAGATAACCCTCGCGCTTGATTGTGCCGCAAGTGAGTTTTTCAAAGGAGGAGAGTATGACTATACTGTTTTTGAGGGAAATAATGGCTCAAAACTCACTACGGACAGACAAGTAGAGTATATCAAACGCCTTGTTGACAGCTATCCTATAGACTCTGTTGAAGACCCGCTCTCTGAGGATGATTGGGAGGGTTGGCATCTGCTAACAACTACTATAGGCAATCGTTGCCAGATTGTTGGCGACGACCTATTTGTTACCAATACAGACAGAATACGCCAAGGTATAAAAAAGGGGTGCGCTAATGCTGTGCTCATAAAGCCAAACCAGATAGGAACACTCTCTGAGACTATTGATGCCGTAAAAATGGCTCAAAAAGCAGGCTTTGCAACCATTATCTCACACCGCTCAGGCGAGACCGAAGACACAACAATCGCCGATATTGCTGTTGCTTTGGGAGCTGGTCAGATAAAGTGCGGCTCACTATCCCGCTCCGAGCGCACAGCAAAATACAATCGTCTGCTAAGAATTGAAGAGCAGCTTGGCGGACTTGCAAAGTTTAATCCATAGAGAAAAGTGGTGTGGTTATACAGATTCAAGTTCCGAAGGTCGGACCTTGAGTCTGTAGCCGACTCCTCGTACGCTTATAATCTCGACTCCTTTAATGTTCTCAAGGTGTTTTCTTAGACGAGATATATAGACATTAAGGCTTCGTAGATTAAAGAAGGTGTCATCGCCCCACAACTCTTTAAGGAGTGCTGATGCTTCAACAACCTCTCCGTTTTTACGACAAAGTCTTATAAGCACCTCTCTTTCGCGCGCCGAAAGGATTATAGTTTTTGACCCAGAGACCAACTTTGACTCAGCTGTCTGAAAGACAAAATCTCCCAAATTATAGTCAGACAACTCTTCAGAAACAACGCCTTTTGCTCTACCCACAAGGGCTTTTACTCTAACAATAAGCTCGTCTATTGCAAATGGTTTTTTGAGAAAGTCGTTTGCTCCAACCTCAAAACCATGAACAACATCCTCTGTTGCACTGCGGGCTGTGAGGAATAGTATCGGGATGTTATAACCCTCGCCGCGCAACTTTTTAACAAGGGTAAAACCATCTATATTGGGCATCATAACATCTGTAACAACAATGTCAAAAGTCCTATTGTGCATCATTTCAAGAGCCTGTTTGCCATCATAGGCAAGCGTTACTTCAAACTCTCTATCCGACAAAGTGTCGCCCAAAATCTCAGCAAGCATCCGCTCATCCTCAACAAGCAGAATCTCTATTTTTCTCTCCATTATCTGGTAGGTTTATG
Source organism: Alistipes sp. (assembly GCA_017507075.1). GTDB lineage: Bacteria > Bacteroidota > Bacteroidia > Bacteroidales > Rikenellaceae > Alistipes. Next base: position 3,620 of record JAFWBN010000048.1, read on the forward strand.
GTGATTGTTGTTCCTTTTCCCTCTTTACTTTCGGCAAATATCTCCCCATTGTGCATCAGGACAACACGACGAGCATAGTAGAGTCCTAATCCATATCCTCTGGTGTTTTGCATATCTCCTGTAGGTACTCGATAAAACTTCTCAAAGATATGTTGCAAATGGACTGCTTTTATTCCTATACCATTGTCCGCAACAGAAATTGTGGTATGCCCAAACTTTTGTTCTGCTGTGATAACTAATTTTAGGCTCTCTTTTGAGTATTTTATCGAGTTATCAACAAGGGTTGCAAGCATGCTTTTTATATGAAACCTATCGGCAAAAAGCTCTATATCTTGCGACATACAAACTGTAAACTCTATATGTTTTGTGTTGTTGATAAGCACATCTGCTCCAACCTCTTCAAGTAGCTCTTTTACAGAAAACCTTGTCGGATTAAAACTCTCTTTTCTGCCATCCACAGAGACAGAAAGTATCCTTTCGACCATCTCTGTAAGTTGTACGAGCTGCTGTTCTACAATCTCTAAATATCTACTTCGGCGAACAGGGTCTGTGTCTGCCGAGAAATTTCTCAGCGCATCTGTTGCCGCCACAGCAACAGATATTGGAGTTTTAAGTTCGTGGGTAATATTGTGTGTGAAATCCCTGCGCATCTGTTCAAGAGTTCTTTGTTTGAACATGGTTTTGAGGATATATATCAAAACAGCAGCCAATAGTACAATTATAGCCACCGAAGAGAGGATAAGTCCCCACATCCTTTTAATAAAGACTCCAAAAGGGGTCTGAATAGAGAGCCTAAGAGCAAATATTGCATCGTCGTCAATATCTATCTCTATTATTTTCGGATTTTTAATATTTTGCTGCTTTGCCCTCTTCATAAGAGTATTTCCAAGCTCTTTGTCTATAACCTCAACTTGGTATGGCTGAAAAGCATCAAGTTCTAAAAGATTTGGCTCAAAGTAGAAAACAAAGCTATCAAGGTCTATATTTATCTGTTCAGCAAAGGTAAGTCCTGGCACAGCATCCATACGAAAGGCTTTATGTATGCTTTTGTAGGTTGCCGACTCTACCCTGCGAGTAAAATCAAATACCGAATCTTTGTACATGCTCCACACCCATACACCCTGTACAACAGAGAGTAAAAGCAGAGAACTGAGAGCCAACAGAGATACTTTTTCAAAATACTTTTTGTTCATATCGCAAATATAATCATAATATACGCAAATTTTTCGCAGTTAACATTTGTTAACATTATTTAACACTCTTTTTACTATTGCTTCCTATTTTTGACAATATCTTTGCTGCAAGAAAAGAGATTTCCGGAAAAATTCTCGAACACTTAAAAAGATTACAACTATGAAAAAAGCAATTTTAATTTTAGTTTCTGCCACCATTGGCTTCACCGCCCTTGCACAACATACCGTTGTAGGAACGGTTACAGACTGTAAAGGCAATATTTTGTCTGGTGTTATAGTTACCGTTGCCGAATCTATCCAAGTAGCCAATGCTACAGGCTCTATTACAGACCAAGATGGTAACTACTCCGTCTCTGCACCAAAAGATGGAACACTGCTGTTCCAATATGTGGGTATGGATACAAAATCTGTTAAAATAGAGGGACGAAATCGAGTAGATGTCTCTTTTGATAAGGAGGCTCAAGACAAAACCCTCTATATCGTAGATGGAGAGGTTGTCTCTAAAGTCGATTTTGATAAACTTGACTCGGGAGAGATAAAAAATATCAATGTTGTAAAGGGTATTAGCAAAGTTGTTGTTGCAACCACAAAGCCTCAAGAGGAGAAAAAGTCTAACACCACAACCGAAAATGTTATTGTAATTAAAAAAAGTGGTGAAAATGTTGTTATTGACGAAAAGTTGAACGGCTCAACAATAAGGATTATCAAAAACGACAAGAAGACAGATGATAAATTTGACGCCCTTATCGTTATAAAGTCTGCCGATGGCACAATAAAACTGGGTGAAAACATGTCCGCCTTCTCACCAAACCAGATAAAATCTATTGCCGTGTATAAAGAGGGTAGCAAAAATGCAGAAACCTTCAAACACCTCGGAGATACATCCAAAGGCGTTATCTTTATCGAACTGAAATAATAAAATACACAAACTAAGGATTCTAGGGTCTCTAAGATCCTTAGGGACGCGCGCCAAGATTAAAGCATCTCTTCCGCCTAATTAAAGCACCCATTTGTTGTCAGAGTGGTACATCAAGCACCGCCCCATTTGTGCTTAGAAGGGCGTAGATGCAACGCTCGGCAAAAATGCCGACGATGGGCTGTACTAAGCGTACTGCTCATTGTCGGCACTTTTTGTTAGCGGAAGCAGGTATGCACTTATAAGTGCAAATGTGCCGCTCTGACGACAAATTCACGACAAATTACTCATCACTATCTTCTAACGAAAATATATCCTCAACCGGTTTATTAAAGAGTTTTGCTATGCGCAATGCGAGAACTGTTGAGGGGACAAATCGTCCGCTCTCAATGGCGTTGACGGTTTGTCTTGACACACCGATTGCCTCGGCAAGTTGTTGTTGTGTTAGTCGCTGCTCAGCGCGGGCGACCCTGATATTATTCTTCATCGTCTCCCTCCTTGTTTAACCGCCATAACTTGTACTTAAAGGTAACAAGAAATATCAACGGAAGAATAAACATGTGATATATCAAAAACTCATAGAAGTTGTTACCATACAGACATAGGACGGCAACAATGAGCAGTGCCACAGAGAAATATAGGGCAAGAAGCAGAGAATCGAGGCGCACAGCCGAAATCATCTCGTCCTCATGCTTCTCTTGTGAACAGGTCGTAAAAATAAGACCTACCAGCAGCCCTATTATTGTTATATTGTTTAGTATTCTTGACTCTATCTCCAAATGGTTTCCTGTGGCAGAAAAGAATCGTCCGAAGTTTATCTCTTCCATACCTGTAAACATAATAAAAAGACCCAATAGGGTAAAAGGTACAAGGACAAACCAACCGATTTTTGAAAAGATGTGCGGAAGAAGAAAACCTCTCTTTTTCATTAGTATTCTGTTTTGTAATGTTTGACTTTTTTTGACTTAGCAAATCTACAAAAAATTTTTCTTTGTTCAAAACAATTCTCTTTTTACGAAAGCGAGGCGTGCCGCACTACTAAACTACTCACCTTTTTATATTGCACACTCTCACACTTTTGTTTGAAGAATAGAGCAGTCTCGAAAGTATGAACGAGGCTACTCTCAATCAGTCGCTCACACGCCCTCGCGTCCGCATCAAGAGTCTGTCAAACATTTGTGAATTGAATCACACTACAAATGTAAAGCATATTTTACATTTTAGCAAGAAAACGCGACATTTTTTTTCAAATTTTTTCTTTGCATGCATAAATATAGTCTTTAGGGCCACTAAGGTAGGCGCAAAGCAGAAGGGATATTAGGGAGATTAGAGAGGTTAAGGATTTTAAGGAGCGGATAATGGCAAATAACAATAAATGGCATACAATAGCGCGCTGACCTTAGTGTCTCTAAGGTCCTTAGGGACGCGCGCCAAAATTTGCGCTTAACCCCCGCCTAATCAAAGCACCAATTTGTCGTCAGAGTACGGCAGGTACGGTGCATCGTGAAAAATCCCTGGATAGGACATACTCCAGCGTATTTCCTATTCAGGGATTTAAGGGATGTGCCGTAGATGCCGTGCTATCACGACAAATTATCAAAAGTGAAATCCCAAAGTAATCATAGCATTATGCTTTGCAATTGTACTCTCAAAAGTTGGAGAAGCATAATCTACAGCAGAGTTATACCCATAGAACAGTTTGTAAGGGGTAAGGGTGTTTTTGCTATAGCTATATGCAAAATCGAGAAATATATTTGGAGTAAGGGCCACACCTACACCTGTACTCATATAGTCTGTTTTGCAGACTACAGGGGTAGAGAAGATGGTGTTATCATCTTTCAAAGCTCCGTTCCAAAATCCATATCCGAGGCGAAGTGCTACTTGTGGTATAACTCGCCACTCAATACCTGCGCGAAGGGTATTAGAGCCTTGGAAGGTATCTTTGATATAGTCTTGATAGAGACCTTTTCCGTAAGGAGAGCCTTTAACTCTCATACCCTGATACCAATCTCGCTGATAATCAACAGAGACGACTACTTTTTTTGCGATAGTATAAGATACTCCGACAAGCAATCTTGAAGGGGTTGTATATCTCCAACTATAATCGCCATCATCAACAAGGGTAACAGTTCTCTCGGAGAAAGGTGGGTCTATATAGCCTTGAGAGTTAATTTTATACTCATCAACATTATTTATTGCCTTAACTTGAGAGGTCATACCGCCAGAGTATTGGTATGTCATATTGTAGAGTGTTGGTGTATGGAACGCCACACCTATACGCAGACTCTCTATAGGGCGATAGATGGCTCCTATTTTGAAATTTACACCTGTTCCTTTAAGTCTTGATATCTGGTCATAGTTAAAGTAGTCCATGCGGTAGTTTAAGGCTGGTTCTGAAGAGTATCTGTAACCCTCGCCGTAATAGACCTCTCTCTCACGGTTTACCTGAACAAGCCCAAGAGAGGCTCCCAAATAAAATTTACTGTTAAAGTTGATACCTAAAGACCATGTCCACTCTCCTGCAGAGCCTCGACTCTCAACTGTTGTATAGCCATCAACATTTGCATTTGCAGCAATCATGTCTCGCTGCCAAATACCTCCATTATCCCCTACAAGACCTGTTTTATAACCCAAAACAGCACCCCAATAGGTTGGGTCTATAGCATCCCATCGAAAATATCCTCCAGCATCATAATTCTCTTTAAGCCCGGAAGATGTCATACCACTTGCAGCGAGCTGTCCTGCAAAAACATCTGCAATAGAGGCATTTGCAGCACCACCTGTGGTAGCAAAAGAGTATTTATAGTTATAGTCTGCAAGGCGTGTATATGCAAGACCCATATTTATAGCCATAACACCTGTAGAACTCTCTCTAATTTTGGCTATAAA
>JAFWBN010000049.1 GCA_017507075.1 Alistipes sp.
AAAGAGTAACTATGCTGTTGTAGGTCTCTACTTCTACCCTAACAAAGTTGTTGAAGTTGCAAAGAATATTAAACCTTCAGCTCGCGGAGAGCTTGAAATTACAACTGTAAATGATCGCTTCCGCCAGGATGGAGAACTTAAACTTCAGGTATTCGGGCGTGGTTTTGCATGGCTTGACACAGGTACTCAGGAGAGTTTGTTCGACGCTTCTCGCTTTGTCGAGGTTATCCAGAGCCGTCAAGGTGTGCAGATAGCTTGTCTTGAGGAGATTGCTTGGCGTAAGGGTTGGATTACAGATGAAGATTTGCTCCGTCTTGCTGAGCCTATGAAGAAAAATGCTTACGGTCAGTACATGATAAACCTTGTAAAGAATAAGTAATGGAAGTTATAAAGACAGATATAGAGGGTGTACTAATTATCGAGCCAAAGGTTTTTGGTGATGCCCGTGGTTATTTCTACGAGAGCTTCAATGCCGCAGAATTTGAGGAAAAGACCGGTATCAAGACCTCATTTGTGCAAGATAACCAGAGCAAATCTTGCTATGGTGTACTTAGAGGACTTCATTTTCAAAAGCCTCCTTATGCACAATCAAAACTTGTACGCGTAGTAAAGGGTTCAGTATTAGATGTGGCTGTTGATATTCGCAAAGGCTCACCTACCTTCGGTAAATATGTAGCCGTTGAGCTTACTGAGGAGAATCACCGCCAGCTGTTTATACCACGCGGTTTTGCACACGGCTTTGTTGTAAAGAGTCCGGATGCAATTTTCCAGTACAAGTGCGACAACCTCTACGCACCACAATCTGAGGGTGCTATTATGTGGAATGACCCAACTATAGGTATCGATTGGGGAATTAAGGCTGAAGATGTTCTTCTTTCTGAGAAAGATAAGCACCACAAAGGTCTAAACGACGCCGACTTCCTTTTTGATTACAACGAAAAACTCTATTAGACAATGAATATTCTTATCACAGGTGCAAATGGCCAACTTGGTAACGAGATGCGCAAAGTAAGCGCAGTATCGCCAAATAACTACATCTTCACAGATGTTGCAGAGTTGGATATCACAGACAAAGTTGCAGTGCTTGATTTTGTGCAGAGTAATAGTGTGAACATCATTGTCAACTGCGCAGCATATACTAATGTCGATAAAGCGGAGGATGACGAGGATACAGCAGAAAAAATCAATGCCACAGCGGTTGCAAACCTTGCCGAGGCAATGAAAGCTGTTGATGGAACCCTGTTCCATGTATCAACAGACTATGTTTTTGGCTCTGAGGGTAATACGCCTCGAAGTGAAGATATGCCTCTTAATCCACTTGGCGCATACGGCAGAACAAAGTTGCATGGAGAGCAAGCTATTGCAGCGTCTGGTTGTAAGGCTATCATTATCAGAACAGCATGGTTATATTCTGAGTTTGGAAACAACTTCCTCAAGACGATGTTGCGTCTGACTGCTGAAAAAGAGTCTCTAAATGTAGTCTTCGATCAGGTTGGCTCTCCAACATACGCCGGAGACCTTGCTGTTGCAATCTTTACCATTATAGAGTCAAATCTGTATGGCGGAAATGAGGGTATCTACCACTTCTCAAATGAAGGTGTATGCTCTTGGTACGACTTTGCCACTGAGATAGCAGTTGCTGCAGGTAATACTAAGTGTAATGTGCAGCCTTGCCACTCTTACGAGTTCCCTTCAAAGGTTACACGACCTCCGTTCTCGGTGCTTGACAAGACTAAGATTAAGAAGACTTTCAACCTTGAAATTCCGCACTGGAGAGAGTCTATGATTTATTGCATTAACAGATTAAAAAAATAACAACGATGAAAAACATCATTATCACCGGTGGTGCCGGCTTTATCGGCAGCCATGTAGTTCGTCTCTTTGTAAACAAATATCCGGACTACCACATCATCAACTTGGATAAACTGACATACGCAGGAAATCTTGCAAACCTCAAGGATATTGAGGACAAACCTAACTATACATTTGTTAAGGCTGATATCTGCGACTTCGATACTATTTTGGAACTTATGCAGAAGTATAATGTTGACGGCGTTATCCACCTTGCAGCAGAGAGCCATGTTGACCGCAGTATCAAAGATCCATTTACATTTGCTAAGACTAATGTTATCGGAACACTCTCTATGCTTCAGGCAGCACGCTGCTACTGGGAGAGTCTTCCTGAGAAGTATGAGGGCAAGCGTTTCTACCATATCTCAACAGACGAGGTATATGGAGCACTTGAGATGACTCACCCTGAGGGTATTGAGCCTCCATTTACAACTACAGCATCTTCAGGTGAGCACCACCTCGCATACGGTGAGGAGTTCTTCTATGAGACTACAAAATACAATCCTCACTCACCATATTCAGCATCAAAAGCCTCTTCAGACCACTTTGTTCGTGCTTTCCATGACACATACGGTATGCCTACAATCGTAACCAACTGTTCAAACAACTATGGCCCATACCAATTCCCTGAGAAGCTTATTCCGCTCTTTATCAACAACATCCGTAATCGTAAGCCACTACCTGTATATGGCAAGGGCGAGAATGTACGCGACTGGCTCTATGTAATTGACCATGCAAGAGCTATTGATACTATTTTCCACGATGGCAAGATTGCAGAGACATATAACATCGGCGGATTCAATGAGTGGAAAAATATCGATCTTATCAAGGTGCTTATTAAGACCGTTGATAAGGCTCTTGGTAATCCAGAGGGTTCGAGTGAAGAGCTTATTACCTATGTTACAGACCGTGCAGGCCATGACTTGAGATATGCTATCGACTCATCAAAACTCAAGAACGAGCTTGGTTGGGAGCCATCTCTTCAGTTTGAGGAGGGTATCGAGAAGACTGTAGCATGGTATCTTGAGAATCAAGAGTGGATGGATAACATTACCTCTGGAGAGTACGAGAACTACTATAAGGATATGTACGCTAACAGATAGTCCTAAAAAGGTCAATGAGTATAACCATACTGATTAAGATACTCTTTACGATATATTGTCTTGCGACACTATCGTTCTTCCAGCCCTTCAATATAGTAGGAGCGGAGGTTGCCAAAGCAGTATCTTATACAGCCATGATTGTTATACTCTTTTTGGCCATCTCTCAAAGTAGTGAAAGCATGGTGCGCCACCAATCCCGTTTTGGCGCACCTTTGCGTTCACTACTATTTTTTATCGGCATATCTATATTCATGCCGACAATCAGTTTCTTTGACCAGAGCCTTTCTGCTACATTTGTTGCAACAATACCCTACTTTTCATATAGTTTGTATCTGGCTCTAAGAAAATTTGGTATAGAAAAGTCGTTCTTCTATCGGCTTATCTTTGCAATTACAACTACCGCCGTTGTAACACATCTTATAAACCTATATACATTTCCTCTAATCTCTTTTGGTGTTCCTGAAGACGAGTATGAATTTGAGCGTGGCGGTGTAAGATTAACTATTATAGGCTTTAATTTTGTGATTGTAGCCTTTCTTATTGCTCTTACAAAGTTTAAGGAGAAAAGAAGTAAGCGGTGGCTGTTACTCTTAGCAGTTTGCTATACTGTTATTCTATTCTCATACACCCGCCAACATATTGCAGTCTGTTCGCTGTTTATATTTATTATGCTCATGTCAATTATAAAACGAAAACTTATCCGTTTTACTATTGCATTAGCTCTTATTGCCAGCTCAATATTTATTGTCCCCAAAATAACACTATTCCAGCAACTTATAAAACTCACTCTTGAGCAACGAGAGAGAAACGAGTATGCAAATAGAGAAAATGTCCGTATTTCCGCTGCTAAATACTACGGTTATGAGGCCTTCAAGACTCCATATAACAGAGTATTTGGTAACGGAGTGCCATCATATCACTCAAAATGGGGCGATGAAATAAAAAGATATGCAGATACTGAACATGTCTATATGGCTGATGTGGGTTGGTTTGGATTTTATTGGCAATTTGGCCTATTTGCCGTACTTAGCATGGGAATTATATGCTGTATGGCTATATTCCCCAAAAAGCAACACTCATTACTCGGCAAATACTACTTTTCCTGGCTTATGATTACCAGCCTTATCAATGGTGCATTACTATATCAATATGAGATTGTTGTAACCATTATTGTAATGTGCATTATTGACTATGAAAATGAGCATACAATAAAGGTTTCACACCCTGTTAAGCGTGTGGTAAGAAAGAATTTCTGGGCATCACTTTACGACTGGCAAAAGGTTCGCAGAGAACAGAAAATATTAGAAAGAAGATAATAATGAAGACAGGTGTTGTAATACTCAACTATAACAATGCAGAGGATACTATCTCCTGCATTAAATCGCTCTATGCACACACCCCTTTAGAGAAGATAAAGGTTGTTGTGGTTGATAATGGTTCAAATGAAACCACGGTTACCACCATCAAAGAATTTATCTCTCGCTATACTCCATCTGTAACTCTTTTAGAGACCGACAAAAACCTCGGATACGCTTTAGGCAACAACTTTGGATGCCAATATCTATACAAGGATAAAAACATTGATACTATTGCCATTGTAAACAACGACACAATCTTTATTCAAGATATTATAACCCCTCTTGTCGAGAAGTTAAACACCATACCTGACTGCGCCATAATATCTCCACTATTACTCTGCAAAGATGGCAAAACAATAGACACTAATTGTGCGAGAAAGGCAGAAACACTTGGTCAGATTTTTATAAGTTGGGCACTGCTATTTCGTAATAGTTTCGGTATTCTTTCTCGTATCAAAAACAGACGCTCTATGCTGCCTAAACGCACCTTTGGAGAGGTGTTACCTATTGAGTTACCATCTGGCAGTTGTATGATTTGTCGAAAATCACTCTTTGAAAGCATTGGCAGTTTTGACCCAAACACCTTTCTATACTACGAAGAGAATATTCTTTGGGAGAAGATTAAGGCTTTAGGACTTAAGAACTATATAGACACCTCTGTAAGGCTTATACATATAGGAGCGGCAACAACCTCTACTAAAACACCATCTGCACTTGTCGCCCGCTCATTAGTACATAGTACCCGATATTTTATAAAGAATTATACTGAGGCAGGATTTATATATCGCGCAACAATGGAGATACTATTTTGTGCCTTTAGGCTAAAAATAGCCATCAAAACACGCCTCAAAAAGTGATTATGACAAAAGTAGCACACATAGTTTGGGGTTTTAGAACGGGTGGCATTGAGACCATGCTCGTCAATATTCTCAACCGTCAGGTAGAGGATATTGAGGTTGTGCTTATCATTATCAACGACCTTATAGAGCCTCAGCTTATAGAGCTGCTCGATAGCAGAGTAAAGGTGGTAAAACTTGCCCGCAAAGTGGGTAGCCGCAATCCTCTACCTCTATTAAGGCTCAACATGTTACTACTCAAAGAGAGGCCATCGGTTATTCACTCGCACTCATTTACCGTTATAAATTATCTTCTACCTGCATTTAGAAAAAAGAGCATACTTACATATCACACCACACTTACAGATGGTGTAACACGCTCTGTACTACAAAAATATTCGCGCATATATTCAATATCTAAGTCTGTGTCAAAAACTCTGCTTGAGCAGTTTGGCGTCAAATCAAAGGTTATCTATAATGGCATAATGTTCTCTAAAATAGAGAGTAAAGAGGATATTTATCCGCACAACCCTATCCGCATCGTGCAGATTGGCAGACTAAAGAGTTACAAAGGTCATACTACAGCCTTAGAGGCGTTGTCAAACATAAAAGATGTAAATTGGCACTTCGACATAATCGGCGAGGGAGAGTTGCTTAAAGAGCTTACGGAGTATGTGATAAAAAACAGTTTGGAGGATAGAGTAACATTTTTAGGCAATAAATCTCAACAATATATATTCAGACATCTTAAAGAGTACGATATTCTGCTACAACCTTCTCTGTGGGAGGGTTTTGGGCTATCTGTAGCTGAAGCTATGGCGGCAAAAGTTGCAGTTGTGGTCTCTGATGCAGATGCTCTGACTGAGGTTGTTGACAATGGAGAGTATGGATATGTTTTCAGAGCAGGAAATAGCAATCTTTGCGCCGCATCACTTCGTAGTGCTATAGATAATTGTGCAAGCAAAGATGCTCTTGACAAAGCATACTGTTTTGCGCTTAAGAGTTTTGATATAAACAATACAGCTACCGCTTACATAAACGAGTATAAAGATGAAAGTTTTGCTAATTAACAACTTCCACTATATTAAAGGTGGCTCTGAGAGTGTCTATTTCAACATGGCAGACATGCTTACAAAGGCAGGTCATCAGGTAATATTTTTTAGTTGCCTAAGTCCAAACAACACTCAGTATGGCGTAAATAGCTACTTCGTGCGCTCTAATGGCGATATGAATCCTATTTGCGGGGCTATAAGGTATATTCACAACCGCGAGGCAAAAGCCTCTTTAGAGAGGCTTATTGTTGCCGAAAGACCCGATATTGCACATATTCACCTCTTCTGGGGCGGGTTATCATCTTCAATACTATCCGTTTTGCGTAAACACTCTATTCCTGTTGTTCATACAGCACATGACTACCGTATGATATGTCCTGCATATACATTTCGCAAGCAAAATGGTGAGATTTGTGAAGAATGCTTAGGCGGGAAATATTACAACGCTCTGCTTAATAAATGCTCCAAAGGCAAGGTATTGCATAGTGCGCTAATGACCGTAGAGATGTACTTCAGAGAGAGATTTGCAAAACCTGTAGAGGCTATTGACGGCTTTGTTTTTGTAAGCGACTTCTCTTATAGAAAACATTTGCAGTTTATCCCGCAACTAAAGGATAAACGATGCATTGTGGCTCATAACCACATCCCCGAAATAGATAGCCAATTTATCAGTTCTAAGAGGGGGGATTACTACCTTTTCTTCGGGCGTCTATCTCATGAAAAGGGGCTAAAGACACTTATCAGTGCGTTTTCTGCGCTACCAAATTGCAAACTCAAAATTGTCGGCACAGGCCCTCAAGAAATGGAGCTCAAAGCCTTTGCCACAACACCAAATATTGAGTTTGCCGGATATATGAGTGGAGAGAAGTTAAAGCAGACAATCCGAGATTGTAAATTTATCATTGTCCCTTCAGAGTGGTATGAAAACAACCCTATGACAATCATAGAGGCCTCTGCGGCAGGTATTCCGACAATAGGTGCTACAATAGGCGGTATTCCTGAGATTGTTCTTGAAGGCAAAACGGGCTATCTATTCACGCCAAAAAGCACTACAGAACTTACTGATGCTATAAATCGCGCCGAGTCTCTAACTGAAAGTCAATACTCTGAAATGAGTCGTCAGTGCAGAGAGATGGCTGCCGAAAAGTTCTCTGAAAAAAGTACATACAATAAAATAATGGGTCTATACACCTCAATACTTAATAGCTATGGGTCTTAAACAACAAGGTATAAATCTCGATTTCTCTCATCTGAGAGCAGTTTTGGGCTTTGCGCTTATGCGTATTCCAATGCCTCGAACTTGGCGCAAGGTGTTTGTTAAATTTGCAGGTGTAAAACTTACCGGCAAAAAATATTTTATTGCCCGCGATGTACAGTTTGACTCAATGTATCCGCAGAATATCACAATAGATAACGATGCTCATATAGCATCCGGTGTAAGGATATTGACACACCGTCTTGACACCACTAATCCCGATAGAGAGGATATACACTTTATCGAAGGGCATATAGAGATTGGGGAGCATGCCTTTATAGGCAGTGGAGCCATAATTACGGGCGATGTTAAGATTGGCAAAGGTGCAATTATCGGTGCAGGCAGTGTGGTAACAAAATCTGTCGGAGAGTACGAAATTTGGGCAGGAAATCCTGCAAAATTCATCAAATCAAGACCTTAGTATGCAACAGGATGTAAAAATAACAGCAGATAGGCTCTTTGCACTGCTACGCATCGCACTTTTGGATAGCGACAATGAGTTTCACCACTTCGCAAATATAGACAACGGCGAGTGGGAGGCTCTCTACAACCTTGCTCTATCTCAAGGAGTACATGCTATAGCCTATGATGCGATGCGCAAGCTTCCTGAGGAGTATCAGGCCGATATTGACCTAAAGGTTCAATGGGCATACAATGTAAATCATGCCGAGGAGAGGTATAAAAAACAACTTGCTGCCGCCCAAATAATAACCAATACTTTTGCAAGGCACTCTATACAAACAATGATTATGAAGGGGCTGAGTGTAGCCTACTTCTACCCTATCAGTTCACACCGTCAGTTTGGCGATATAGATATCTACCTTATGGGCGATTTCGAGCAGGGAAATAGAGTTGTTAGGGAAAAAGGTGTAAAGGTAAAATATGACTTTTTTGTCCACTCAGAGTTCGCAGTTAAGGGAGTAAATGTAGAAAACCACCTATATTTCGTAAATCCAAAGGTCAATGCTACGGGGGAGTATATACAAAAGACTCTTCTTGAACTCTCAAAAACCACTATTCCACATCCCACTGTATCGGGTGCGTTTATGCCTTCCGCTGAGTTTAATGCGCTATTTCTTATTCGCCACTCAAGCTGGCACTACGCCCGCGAGTGCATCCGTTTAAGAGATATATGCGATTGGGCTATGTTCCTTAAGGCAAATGCTGAGCATCTTAATACAGAACTTGTCTTAAAACATCTATCTGCAAGCGGTCTTGACAGATATGCCGCCATACTCACAGATATAGCAAATCGATATTTGGGACTGTGTCAAACTCTTCCGTTCAAAGAATACGACCACGCCCTCACGGATAGAGTTGTTGAGGATATACTGACCTTTGACAACCCTGAGAAACACAACGACATAGGTACTTTGAGGACATTTTTCTGGAAAATTCGTAACCGCATAGGTCGTAAATGGTGCTACGACAAGGTTGTTCCGGATAGTTTTTGGGGTAATATTACCTACTCGATTACGGGCTATATAAAGAATCCTTTTGCTATATTTAAGGCAAAACTGTAGGTTTATACCCTATCAAGAATCCTTTTGATAGCAGGAATCTTCATTATAGGCAATAGTGCATGCGCCGGCAGAAGATAACATACAGCCACGGCAACCTTAGTAAATATTCCCGGAATTACAACTCTACAACCCCGAAACATAGCTCTTAGAGATTTTTGTGCCACCTTTTCAGGCGAGGTCATAACTCCGAGTGCGCGAAAAGTTCTGCGTTTTGACTCACTCAGATTGTATAGCGGAGTATCAACAGCACCAGGAAAAACAGTTGTAACACTTACGCCTCTACCTCTTAATTCATACCATAACGATTGGGCGAAACTCTTCAGTGCCACCTTTGTAGAGCCATAGAGAGACATTGTCGGAAATGGAGTCCATGCCGTCATAGAGCTTACTATCATAATCTTACCCTCCCCACGACGAGCCATATCCGCAGCAAAGAGCCTGCACAGTTTCATAGGCGTTGTATAGTGCAGAGCTGTGATAAAGTCTATATACTCAGGTGTTGTATTTTCAAACTTACCAAAGTGTAACACCCCCGCATTGCTTATTAAAATATCCACCTCGCCTATCTGCATAGCAGACGAGTGAATACTCTCTGCTGCATCATCTTTAGAGAGGTCTGCATATAGAGGATATGCCGTAACGCCATACTTCTGAGCCAAATATTTTGCTACGCGGCAATTCTCATCCTGACGGTTACTTACAACAATAATATTATACCCTTTTTGAGCAAGCAATTTTGCATATTGCTCGCCAATGCCCGATGAAGAGCCTGTTATTAGTGCAAATTTCATACTACGAAGGTATCAATTTCTCAAATAAATAACTAATTTTGCGCCCAAATTTTACACTTTTTGGTATGATTACACGGGGTATAGGGGCAGTAGCACTGCTTGTTTGCTCAAATGTCTTTATGACATTGGCTTGGTATGGACAGGTTATGTTCAAATCACGATTTGAGAGAATCGGACTATTTGCTGTGATATTTATCAGCTGGCTTATCGCCTTTTTTGAGTATTGCTTTATGGTGCCAGCCAACCGTCTCGGTAGCGCAGAATATGGAGGCCCTTTTTCGATTTGGGAGCTAAAAGTTATTCAAGAGGCAGTATCTCTGACAGTCTTTGCCGTTATCGTACAGCTGATAATGAAAAATGAGGCTCTGCGCTGGAATCACATCGCAGGATTTATTTGCCTTGTTCTTGCGGTATTTTTTATCTTCAAAAAATAGTCAGCCACATTTGATTAGCTCCTCGACCTCTATTTTGTTTTTTGGGAATATTTTTATAATTTTGCATACAGAGATGCAACAGAATATAACCCAATGCTTTGTAAGTTGTTGATATTCAGCGTTTTACAGGGGGGGGGTAATTAGCACCCTGACTTTTGCAAATAACTTGACACAACAGGTCTTATGACTTGTTGTGTCTTTTTTTGTGTTGATTATTCATAATTTTAACCTAAATTTCATAAAACATGAGAAAATTTTTATCCGTTTTTGTTGCAGTGGCGATGGTGTTTGTCAGCTGTAATAAGATTTTGGAGTCCACAGAGTTATATGACCGCGTGGGCGAAATCGAGAACAAGGTTCTTAAAATTGAGCAGATGCTAAGCGAGATGAACACTAACATCTCCTCTCTGCAAACCGTTGTAACTGCTCTACAGTCAAATGATTTTGTTACGGGTGTTGCTCCAATTACCCAAAATGGCGTTGAGATTAGATATACAATCACCTTCTCAAAGAGCGGAACTATTACAATCTACCACGGCAAAGATGGTAAAGATGGTAAAGATGGTAAAGATGGTACAAATGGTACTGATGGCAAGGATGGTGTAAATGGCACAAATGGTATTGACGGCACAACGCCTGTAATCGGTGTTAAGCAGGATACAGACGGCGCATACTATTGGACTGTTAATGGCGAGTGGTTGCTCAATGACCGCGGCGAGAAGGTCAAGGCTGTAGGTGCTGACGGCAAGGATGGACAAGATGGTCAGAACGGAGCAAATGGAGAAGATGGCAAAGACGGCGTTAATGGTACAGACGGAAAAGATGGTGAAAACGGTACTAATGGAGAAGATGGAGTAACTCCACAGCTTAAGATTGAGGATGACTATTGGTATGTATCATACGACAACGGTACTTCTTGGACTCAACTTGGTAAGGCTAAGGGCGAGGATGGCAAAGATGGTAGTACAACCGTTACAGGTGGCGACTGCATCTTCAAGGAGGTTACTACAGACGAAAATAATGCCTACTTCACCCTTGCAGATAGCACTGTGATTACAATTCCGCTCTCTACAACTGCTTGTGGCTCACTTACTGTTACTTATGTACCTAAGTACAAAGACGAGAAGGTGCTTATTGACGGCACAACAAAGTGTGGCGAGTTTGACTTTATCATAACTCCAAAGGCAAACGCTGCAGAGATTGCCAAAAATTATACAACAGCCCTTAAAATGCAGGCAACAAACCGCCTTACTCGTGCTGTAACACTTACCAACATGCCTATTACAGCCTGCACAGCAGACTCTGAGTCTGGCGTAATAACACTTACTGCCTCGGCTGAAAATCTGCCTGAGACCTTCTTTGCAGGCACTGCAGCATATAGCGCAATTCTTACCGTAAGCGACAAAGCAACCTCACAGTTCGTAAAACTCGCCGTAGCAGCAACTGTGGGCGAGGATAACGAGGAGGATGTAGCCCCTACTGCAAACAATACAATTCTCTATACTTCAACAAATTCAGAGGTTGTTGACCTCTATACAGAGGTCGGTTTTGGAGCAAACTTTGTCTCAAACACCTACGACAAAGAGGCAAACATCGGCACTATCCTCTTTGACGGCGATGTTACAAGAATTGCGGTAAGCGCATTCCAGGATTGTAAAACTACGCTACAAACAGTTACACTCCCAAGCAGTGTTACAAAAATTGACGATTATGCATTCTGTAACTGCGGATCTTTGACAGATATCAACTTCCCAGAGGGTATTACATCTATTGGAACAGATGCGTTTTTGCATTGTTTCAAACTTAATAATGTAAA
Organism: Alistipes sp.; assembly: GCA_017507075.1. Classification (GTDB taxonomy): domain Bacteria; phylum Bacteroidota; class Bacteroidia; order Bacteroidales; family Rikenellaceae; genus Alistipes. Next base: position 12,020 of record JAFWBN010000049.1, read on the forward strand.
GTTACCAAATACTTTGATTAGTATAGGTAATGGTAGTTTTTATGACTGTGATGGTTTCACATCGGTTGAAATACCTGACAGCGTAACAACTATTGAAGATGAAGCATTTAAAGATTGCAACAACATAAAAGCTATTATCATAGGAAAGGGTATAACTTCAATAAGAAGACATGCATTCTTTGGTAGTGGTAGCATTTTTTATTGTAAAGCAATAGTACCACCTGTTATAAATGGTTTTCCATTTACAAGTAGTGGTGCAACTATTTATGTTCCTATGCAGTCTGTTGATGCCTATAAGTCTGCTGAAACATGGGCTGAATATAAAGACATAATTGTCGGCTATGAGTTTGATGATGTTGAGGAAGAGGAGGGTAATGGCGTGCCAAGCAATCAGATTTGGTACACCTCCACTACGGGCGAGGTTGTAGAGCCATACGCAGAGGGTGTCTTTGGCGCAATATTGCTCTCAAACACCTACGAAAACGGCAAAGGCGTTATCACTTTTGACGGCAATGTTACAAAAATCGGCTACAGAGCATTTTATCTACTAACTACAATCTCATCTATATCTATCCCTTCAACTGTAACCGAGATTGGAGGATATGCGTTTTCTGGATGCAATGGGCTTACTGAGTTTAAGTTTCCCGATAGTGTAAAAAGTGTTGGAGATAATGCATTTAAGTCTTGTATAAACTTGGCGACATGTGATTTTGGAGACGGCATTAACTCTATAGGAAAATCTTCTTTCTCCGGGTGCTCTTTTACCGAATTAGTTATACCAAATAGTGTTGTAACAATTGATGAATACGCCTTTCACGCATGCGAAATAAAGCCACTTGTAATAGGTGCAGGGGTTAAGTCTATAGGCCTTAATGCATTTAATTCCAATCCTTTGAAAAGCATATATGTAAAGGCTACAACACCTCCTACTCTTAATAAAGATCCTTTTAGTGGCAGTAGTTATACTATTTATGTTCCAACAGAATCTGTTGATATATATACAACAGACGAATCATGGATGGGATATAGTTCATATATTGTCGGCTACGACTTTTAGTTAAGTATCTTACAACAAAAAAAAAAGTCTGCGAGGATTCTCGCAGACTTTTTTTGTCCATAGCCAACTGTTACTTAACCACAAATGGAAGAGTTACAGCAATATCGGCTGAAGAAGTACCGATAAGAAGCTTGTAATCACCGCTATTTGCAGTCCAAGAGTGGTTTTTGTCGCACCAATAAGCGCACATCTTCTTATCTACCTCAAAGGTTACAGTCTTCTTCTCGCCTGGCTGAAGAGTAACCTTCTCAAATGCCTTAAGTTCCTTATTTGGACGCAAAACTGTAGGATTATTCTCGGCCACATAGAGCTGAACAACCTCTGCTCCCGCAACTGCACCGGTATTTGAAAGTTCAACAGTTACCTTAAGTGGAGCATCATCAGTAAGGGTCTTAATTTTGCCCTTATTAAGGATTTTAGGCTTTGCAATCTGGAAAGTGGTATAGCTGAGTCCATATCCAAATGGGAAGAGAGTCTGAATACCCTTCTTCTCATACCAACGATAGCCTACAAGCACAGACTCGTCATAATGAATATCGTATGTCCATGGATGGAACGCCTTCTCGTTAGGATTACCCTTAGCCTTTGCAAGGTTGAAGCCCTCTGGTACAGAGTTTACAGCAGGAGAGTCTGCAAAATTACGCTCAATAGTCATAGGCAGTTTACCTGAAGGGTTTACTTTACCTACAATAATATCTCTAATAGCCTCAGCACCGTTCTGTCCAGGATACCAACCATAAAGAATAGCTGCGCTCTTGTCTGCCCAAGCGGTCATCTTTACAGCCGAGCCACTGTGTACAAGCACTACAGTATTTGGATTTGCAGCAACAGCTTTGCGAGCGAGGTTTTCTTCTGCCTTCTCCATCTCAAATGGACGCTCTGTACTCTCTGAGTCGAAAGTTCCAACTACGCAAAGCACCTTATCAGCAGCCTTGAGCTGAGCCTCAGTAGGTTTCTCTACAAAGGTAACATTATTGCCAAAGCTCTGAATAAGAGCATTTTCAAGAGTCTTATGGTCGTAACCTGTAACACGAGCAGCACCGCCACCATGAGGAACTTCCTTGACTCTCTTACCTACAACAAGCAGTTTATCTGTTGTTGCGAGTGGCAAAATACCGTTATTCTTAAGCAATACAGTACCCTCAGCAGCAGTCTGATAGCTAACTTTAAGATGCTCTGGGAGTTTTGCCTCAAGAGATTTGTCATACTGCTTTCCGCTATTGTAACGGTCATACAAACCCCAACGCAAACAAGTTGAGATAAGCGGACGAATCATTGTCTCAATATCCTTCTCTGTTACAACACCCTCTGCAACAAGCTCAGCAGGCTTTTTCTTGATATAAAAAGCATCCTCGCCCGGCATATCGAGGTTCTGACCTGAAAGGATAACATCTTTCCAATCATAAATAGAGTTCCAATCTGACATTACAAGACCCTTGAAGCCCAAAGTACCACGAAGAAGGTCTGTAATAACATACTTGCTCTGACCTGTCCACTCTCCATTGAGCTGATTATAAGCAGTCATTACTGTTGCTACACCTGCGTCAATGGCAGCCTTGAAAGCTGGAGTGTAAATCTCCATAATAGCACGCTCATCAACGATAGAGTTTGAGCGACGACGATAAAACTCTGTCTGATTACAAAGGAAGTGCTTTGCACAAGCAAGAGTACCTGTTGACTGCATACCTGTAACATAGTCGTAGATAATAGAGGCTGCAAGATGTGGGTCCTCGCCAAGATACTCAAAGTTTCTACCGCACTGTGCATTACGATAGATGTTCATACCTGGGCCTAAAATAACGCCGGCACCTGCCATACGAGCCTCCTCGCCTACTGCATGGCCATATTGAGCTGCAAGTTGAGGATTAAATGTTGCGGCAAGCATGATAAATGCGGGGAATTGAGTAGTTCTCTCAGCTACGATTACCTCGCCTGCATTGTGCATGTGCTGCTTGTTCTTAACACCCATTGAGGCATCTGTTGTGTAGATGTAAGGCAGACCTTTCTCTGGAACACCTGGGAAGAAGAATCTGTTATGACCCTGAATAAGGCTCAGTTTCTCCTCAAGTGTAAGAGTTTTGATAATCTCATCTGCCTTTGCATCAGCCTCCTCATAACTCATTACAGGCTGTGCGCAGATAGTCAGTGCTGTAAACACCGCACATACAGTAACAAAAAATCTCTTCATAATTGATGTAGTTTTAATTTATAGGTTTCGTAAAATTTTATACATACAAAGGTAATAATAAAATTTCAAATTCTCTGTTGCAATGTGTTTTTATCATTTTTTTTCTTATTTTTGCACACCAAAACTTGTATGATATGAAATACCTTTTACAAACAGCAGATGCCACAAAGATGGCAGAGGAACTTATTGTTCCAGATAGTGTGCAGAAAGCACAACTCGTTCAGACCGTAGATAAGCTTATACACACCGATTACAATCAACTCTTTAACGACTTACTCTCTCAGGCTTGTTGGATAGCTCTAAAAATCGTTCTTGCCTTTGTTATATACATGGTGGGACGATGGATTACAAAGTGGATTATCCGCATTTTGAACCGATATTTTGAGCGTCGTAATGTTGATGCATCCCTCTGCTCATTCTTGCGCAGCATGGTAACGGTTGTAATGAATCTGCTTGTTATTCTGGCCGCTATACAGACATTGGGTATCAACACAACATCGTTCCTTGCAATCTTTGCCTCTGCAGGTCTTGCTGTAGGTATGGCACTGAGCGGCACGCTGCAAAACTTTGCAGGCGGTGTTATACTGCTTCTGCTCCGCCCTTATCGCGTAGGAGACTTTATCACAGCACAAGGTCAGTCCGGAACAGTCAAGGCTATAGGTCTATTCTCTACACAGCTCAGCACACCAGACAATAGAATAATATATGTACCAAACAATGCCATTTCATCTTCAATTATAGACAACTATTCACAGCCAAAGATTCGAAGAGTGGATTGGAACATCTCAATCTCTTATGGTGATGATGTAGATGTTGCCCGCGAAGCGATTTTGGCAATGATTGCAGAGGATAAGCGTGTGCTTACAGAGCCTGCAGCACCTATGGTGGCTCTCTCAGAACTTAGAGAGAGTGCCGTTATTCTGGTTGTCAGAGTTTGGACATCAAATGCAGACTATTGGGGCGTAAAATTCGACCTAAACGAAAGAATATACAAAGAGTTACCAACAAAGGGTATCCATTTCCCTTATCCACAAATGGATGTTCATATTAAACAAAACTAACAAATTACATATTATGGAATTAAAGGATATTTTGGCAATCTCAGGACAGCCAGGTCTGTTCCTCTACATTGCACACTCTCGCAATGGTTTTATTGTAGAGTCTCTGCTCGACGGCAGACGCAGCAATGTTCCGGCATCTGCAAAAGTTAGCGCACTCTCTGAAATTTCAATGTACACAGAGGGCGAGGATATTCCACTTGCAGAGGTATTTACAAAGATGTATGCATATACCGAGGGTAAAGCCGCACTTTCTCACAAAGAGGCAGACTCTAAGCTCAAAGAGTTCTTCGGTGCTGTAGTTACCGATTATGACCGCGAGAGAGTCCGCGTCTCTGACATCAAAAAGGCTATCAGCTGGTTTAATCTGCTTGTCGGCGCAGGCATGACCGAGTTCACACTTCCTGACGAAGAGCCGAGCGAGGAGTAATAAACAATTAGGGGTGGCAATTGCCACCCCTAATTGTTTGCGCCAACCTCAAGTCCTTAAAGCTGCGCGCTACTACTCACTAACAACCGAAAAGTCATACGGCTCTATCGCATCGGCAAAATCTTTCCAACCATCGGCCTCTTTGTAAGCATCTACCGACTCGGCAGGAACATAGATTTTCCCAACAAACGAATTGATACTTATTGTGATGGCAGGTGGAGTAATTCGTTTACAAAATACACTTGCTAAATTCTCACAATACCCGAATGCATCATCGCCAATATCTGTTACACTATCAGGGATGGTAATACTTGTCAAGCCAGAGCAAAATTCGAAAGCTCCTTCTCCAATCTGAGTTACACCATCAGGAATATTGTATGTGGAAATACCAGCCGGAGCAAAAGAGTTTAATACACCGTCAATAATCAGACATCTGCCATTATCTGCCGCAAATTTACCCTTAAATTCTGAAAGATTACCGCAATATTCAAAAGTATGACTTCCAATCTCTGTTACACTATCTGGTATAGTTATGCTTTCAAGACTGCTGCACATAGAAAACGCTACTTGTTCAATTGTTTTCACACGACTTCCTAAAGAAATATCTGTAAGATTTTCACAACCACAAAAAGCGTATCGATCAATAGAAGTTACACCGTTACCAATAGTTACATTTCTCAGGTTAGAGCATCCCATGAAAGCCTTATATCCAATCTCAGTTACGCTATCTGGAATAGTTATGCTTCTGAGATTATTGCAACAGTAAAAGACTTCTATTCCCATCGATGTTACACTATCAGGAATGGTTATACTTGTAAAACCCCATCCTTTGAATACGTAATTATCTAAAGCTGTTACGCCATCTGGAATAGAGTATTCTGTTAAACCCGCACCTGCGAATGCTCTTAAAACAACAAAACCACCATCTCCTTGATCTTCTATCAAGCATTTACCATCCTTAGATGCAAATTTACCCTTAAATTCTGTAAGATTAAAACAAAGTAGGAAAGGATTATCCCAAATCTCTGTTACACTATCAGGAATAGTAATACTTGTCAAACCATCGCACCAATAGAAAGCATTAGCTCCAATCTTCGTTACACTATCAGGAATAGTATATTCGGTTAATCCTGATGGAGCAAAGGATTTTAATATTCCATCAACAATCAAGCATCTGCCATTATCTGCCGCAAATTTCCCCTTAAATTCTGAAAGATTTTCGCAATCTAGGAAAGGATTATCTCTAATATCTGTTACGCTATCAGGAATAGTTACGCTTGTTAAACTATCGCAATCTCGGAAAGCATTATATCCAATCTTCGTTACCTCGCCGTCAAAGGTAATCACTCCTTTGCCATTTTCGTAGGTATTTGAGACGATATTTGCGCCGAAAACTGATGAATCGTGTGGCTCGACGATATTTCCGTCGGTAGAGGTGTACCAAATCTCGTTAGTTGCGGGAAGTGTTGCAGGGTCTGCAACAATCGCGTCAGCATACTTGCTCCAACCGTCAGCAGACTTGTAGGTATCTACCGACTCGGCAGGAACATAGATTTTACGGTCTGCAGCGTTGTCGTCAAAGGCATCCCAATCGCCATATTCAATCAGTGCTGTTGGAGGTGTTGTGCGCTCACAGAATACTCTTGTCAAACCATCGCAATTTCTGAAAGCT
>JAFWBN010000050.1 GCA_017507075.1 Alistipes sp.
GATTGAGGAGGGCTACACACCCTTTGACCTTAAGAACGAGATTGGCAACCGCCCTGAGTCGAAAAGCGATGTCGAGCACCTCGCCAGAGGCAAGAAGGTAACATATATCTACCCCTCGTAATAATCTGCCGATAACTACCCTTGTTGGAGCAGAGAAGAGAATATTTGACAGAGTTACAACCGAGTTTGGTGTTGATAACTGTTTTAGAGGTAAATATCTGCTTACAAAGGCGTGTCAGAGGGTGCTAAGTCCGCTTTATAAGATAAATAAGCAGGAGTTTTGTGAAATTGAAAAACCTCAAATTGTATCTCCCGTATTTATTATAGGCCATTGGCGTAGCGGTACAACATTTGTCCATAATATGCTCAGCTGCGATTCTCAGTTTGGGTACTGCACCACCTATCAGACCGTCTTTCCGCGCCTTATGTTCTGTGGTCGGAGTGTCTTTGAGAATATTGCCTCGCTGTGTATGCCCGACTCACGACCTACAGATGGTTTGGAGTTGAGTGTGGCACAGCCGCAGGAGGAGGAGTTTGCTGTTGCCAATATCACCCATGCCTCATTTTACCACTTTTGGCTCTTTCCGCAGAATTTTGCAGAACTTGCAAATAGGTATCTCTTTTTTGATACAGCAACAAAAAACGAAGAGGAGGAGTTCTGTCGTGCTGTGGTAGAGACAATGCAGACGGCTTTGTATAGTCAGAATAAAACACGCTTTTTGTCGAAAAACCCACCTCATACAGCGCGCGTAAAACTACTGCATAGACTCTTTCCTGATGCAAAATTTATATATATTATGCGCAATCCATACTCAGTAATCGAGTCAAGTTGTAACTTCTTTTGTAAAACGCTCTCATCTATATCATTGCAGAGTTTTTCAAAGCAAGAGATAATGCAAAATATCCTTAAAAACTATCAAACAATGTATAGTCGTTACACCGAAGAGCGAAAAGTAGTAGCACCCTCAAATCTTGTACAGATAAAATTTGAGGATTTTGAGGCAGAGCCTGTTGCACAGACTGAGAAGATTTATAACAGCCTTAATCTCGGCAATTTTGATGATGTCAGAGACAATATGATACAGTATGCTGAGTCTAAAAAGAGTTTTCGTAAAAAGTGCTACAACTACAGCCCCTATACAATACATTGCGTAAACAGATACTGCAAAGAGGCTATAGAGGAGTGGGAATACTCAAAATTATAACATATAATATCCATACAATAGGCACAGAGTTTGCATCTACAAGCAAAAAAACACTGTTTGCTATGAATATAATTTGGTCCGTAATCATCGGCCTTGTGGCAGGATGGATTACAAATATGATTGTCCGCGGTAGAAACTATGGGCTTATCGTCAATCTTGTTGTGGGTGTTATCGGCTCACTTGTGGGTCTGTGGAGCGCAAATTGGTTTAGCTTTATGCCCGTCAGCTTTTTCGGAGCAAGTATCGCTTCGGTTATCGGTGCCGTTATCCTGCTCTGTATAGTCTCCATTATCACAAAATCTCGAAGAGAACAGAACTATTGACATTCCTTATAATAAAAATGCACTTCTACAAAGTGCATTTTTTTGTGCTATTCTTGTGATTAACAAAATTCTATACTACCTTTGTACTACATACAAACACGGAAAGTGTAAGCTAATCCTTGCTGACGAATGTAGGAAGTTCGAATTGTAAAAAGGAGGCTGCATTATTCTTGCGTCATACCCATCGGGTATTGGCGTGGAACTGTTGCTTATTTTTTTACAAGGGTCTCCTACAACCCGTTCAGCAAAGATAAGTCTTCGGCACCACGCTTTCTTTTTTTTACAACCATTTGGTGCCGATGGTAACCTAAATTTAATAAATGTTATGACAAATGCTCCTCAAAAACCAAATGACTATTTAGTATTATCAATTCCAACAACACTATTGTGCTGCTTGCCGTTAGGAATCGTTGCAATTATCCGTTCATGTCAAGTTAATTCTTACTGGTCTGAGGGGAAATATGAAGAGGCTCAAAAAGCATCGGCAGAGGCAAAAAAGTGGTCTATAATAGGTATAGTCTGCTTTGCTACGCTTGTAACGCTATATGTTATTATACTAATGTTGGGTGTAGGGGTGAGACTCTTGGGATAATAATGCGCAAGACAATATATGCAGTTATTGTGGTGGCGGTAGTCTCTACTGTTGTGATGTTATACTCACAATTTGACCCTGCACACTCTGCACTTGCTCCTAAATGCCCCTTTTATCTGTTAACGGGCTACCAATGTCCATCTTGCGGAGTGCAACGAGCCGTGCATGCAGTTCTTAATGGGAGTCTCAAGGCAGCATTCTTATTCAATCCTTTTCTTGCTGTAGGATTGCCGTATTTTTTGCTACTACTCCTTACAAATGCCATCAAAAGTAGAGAGCTTGAGCCTATACGAAAAGTATTGCACCATAAGTATATGATATGGGGATATATCATCCTCTTTTTCCTTTGGTGGGTTGTGCGCAATACCTCATGGTGGCATGCAATATTGGATTAACACAAAAAAGAGTCGAAAATATTTGCTATTTGAATAAAATTGACTACCTTTGCGCCGCATTAAGTACTTAATTAAAAAACACAAACAAGATGAAAAAGGGAATTCATCCAGAAAATTATCGTTTGGTGGCGTTTAAGGATATGTCCAACGACCACGTGTTTTTGTGCAGGTCCGCCGTTTCGACAAAAGAGACCATCGAGGTGGACGGCGAAACCTATCCCGTGTATAAGATGGAAATCTCTAACACATCTTGAGAATAACCGACAAGGATGCAACGACGGACTACCTGTTCATCAATGCGCCGAAGGAGATCTACACGGTGTACTTTGACAGCGGAATGCCGTTTTACAGC
>JAFWBN010000051.1 GCA_017507075.1 Alistipes sp.
ATCAAGGTAGAGGGCGAGTGCCGCTCACTTGTTCAGTTGAACATTAAGCGATTGATGGATATCGGTTGCTATCGCGGTATCCGCCATCGTATCGGTCTTCCTGTTCGCGGTCAGAGCACTAAGAACAACGCTCGTACTCGTAAGGGTAAGAAGAAGACAGTGGCAAATAAGAAAAAGGCAACTAAGTAATATTGTAGAGTTATGGCAAAGAAAACAGGAACAGTTAAGAAGAAGGTTGTTAAAGTTGGTGCAAACGGTATGGCTTTCGTACACTCTACCTTCAACAATGTTATCGTAACCATTACCAACGAGGTCGGCGAGGTTATCAGCTGGTCATCTGCAGGTAAGATGGGTTTCCGTGGCTCTAAGAAGAACACTCCATATGCAGCACAGACAGCTGCTGCAGATTGCGCAAAGGTTGCTTTCGATATGGGCTTGCGTAAGGTAAAGGTTTATGTCAAGGGTCCGGGTCAGGGTCGTGAGAGTGCAGTTCGTACTATCCACGGCGCAGGCATCGAGGTTACAGAGATTATCGATGTAACACCACTGCCACATAATGGCTGCCGCGCTCCTAACCGCCGTCGCGTATAATTGTCGGGCAGAGTAAACATTTTATCGTACAAAATCAAAAAGTTAAAACAATTATGGCAAGATATATAGGACCAAAAACCAAAATCGCCAGAAGATTCGGCGAGGCAATTTATGGCGCAGACAAAAGTCTTGACAAGCGTAATGTTCCGCCAGGACAGCATGGTCTTGCTCGCAAGCGCAAGAAGGTTACTGAGTATGGCGTGCAGCTTGCAGAGAAGCAGAAGGCAAAATATACTTACGGAATCCTTGAGAAGCAGTTCTCTCGCACTTACGATGCAGCGTCTCGTATGGGTGGTATCACCGGTGAGAACTTGCTCAAGCTCCTTGAGTGCCGTCTGGACAATGTAGTTTACCGCCTCGGTATTGCTCCAACTCGTGCAGCAGCTCGTCAGCTTGTTTCACACCGCCACATCTGTGTAAACGGTAATGTTGTGAATATTCCTTCATATTCACTTCGTGAGGGCGATGTAATCTCTGTTCGCGAGAAGTCAAAGTCTCTTGAGGTTATCACCTCTTCTCTGCTCGGCACAAACCACAGCCGCTATGCATGGCTTGAGTGGGATGGTGCTACCCTTAGCGGTAAGTTCCTCCAGAAGCCAGAGCGTGAGGAGATTCCTGAGAACATTAAGGAGCAGCTGATCGTCGAGTTGTACTCGAAGTAGTAATTAACAAATAATAAACTGTAGTAAAATTATGGCAATATTAGCGTTTCAAAGACCTGATGAAGTTTGCATCTTGGAGTCCACGGCGACTTTCGGTAAGTTTGAGTTTCGTCCGTTAGAGCCGGGTTATGCAATGACCATCGGTAATGCTTTGCGCCGCGTGCTTCTTTCATCGTTGGAGGGTTATGCTATCACAACGGTAAAGGTTGCAGGCGTTGACCACGAGTTTGCCGCTGTTCCGGGCGTGATGGAGGGGATGATTGACATTATCCTGAATCTTAAAAAGGTTCGTTTCATCCGTACTGTAGAAAATCAGGATGCCGAGAAGGCTTCCATCAATGTTGCAGGTGTTACAGAACTTACTGCAGGGTATATCTCGAACTTCCTTACATCGTTCAAGGTTCTCAATCCAGATTTGGTAATCTGCCGATTGGCACCGGATACAAAGATGCAGTTGACTATTACCATCGGTAAGGGTCGCGGTTATGTTCCGGCTGAGGAGAATACTCCTGAGAATTGCGAGTTTGGTGTACTGCCTATCGACTCAATTCACACTCCTATCGTGAATGTGAAGTATGCCCGTGAGGACTACCGTGTCGAGCAGCGTACAGACTACGAGAAACTCAACCTTGAGATTACCACAGATGGTTCAATTAAACCTAACGATGCGTTGAAAGAGGCAGCAAAGATTCTTATTCAGCACTTTATGCTATTCTCAGACGAGAAGATGAACTTCAACCTTGAGGATACAAGCGCAGAAAACGATCTTAACGAGCCAGAGCTTCACATGCGCCAATTGCTTAAGACTAAGCTTGTCGATAAGGATTTGAGTGTTCGCGCACTCAACTGCCTTAAGGCTGCAGATGTCGAGACTATCGGCGACCTTGTAAAGCTCAACCGCAGCGAGCTGCTTAAATTCCGTAACTTCGGTAAGAAATCGCTCACAGAGCTCGACGCTCTGCTTGCATCTCTTGACTTGAAGTTCGGCATGGATGTATCTATATACAAACTTGATAAAGATTAAATCAAATGAGACACAATAAGAATTTTAACCACCTTGGCAGACAGGCTGGCCACCGTAAGGCAATGTTGTCTAACATGGCATCGTCCCTGGTTCTCCACAAGCGTATCGAGACTACTGTTGCAAAGGCAAAGGCTGTTCGTCAGTTCATTGAGCCTCTGGTAACACGCTCGAAGGAAGATACTACTCACTCTCGTCGTGTAGTATTCTCATACCTCAAGCAGAAGGAGGCAGTAACCGAGTTGTTCCGTACTATTGCACCAAAGATTGCAGAGCGTCCGGGCGGTTACACCCGTATTCTTAAGACAGGTTTCCGTCTTGGCGATGGCGCAGATATGTGCATCATCGAGTTCGTTGACTTTAACGAGGCTTACACTACCGGTGTTGCTCCAAGTGCAGCTGCTGTAGCAGAGGCAAAACCAAAGACTCGTCGTTCCCGCAAAAAGGCAACCGAGACTGAGGGTGAGGAGAAGAAGGTAGCAAAGACCGCAGCTCCTAAGAACACTGCAGCAAAGGCTTCTGCAGCAAAGGGTGCTAAGCGTACTAATGTAGGCAAGAAGATGTAAAAATCTATTTTATGCGGTTTTTATGCCGCTAACATAAAAAAGCGACGAAGGGCTGTACGATTAAGTGCAGCCTTTTGTTGTTCTATATGCCTATTATTGCATAAAAACTCGCAAAGAAGAATGCTCTTTACAAAATAGTTTGTACATTTGTTTTATGAAACGACTTGTAGTGATATTTTGTACGGTGTTTGTCTGGTGGCATACTGTCTGGGGTCAGGATATAAAGGACTATCGTTACTACAAGTTTTTTGAGGAGACAGAAGAGCTTAAAGTTGTAGAAGATGAGAATATAGATACCCTTTTTATGCCCAGGGTATCTCCTAAATGGCGAAAATCGCTTTTTGAGGATATTTCGTCAGTAGTAAATGACCGAAGGGGTGTTTCGTACTACAATCAGAGGGCTATTTTTCGAGGTGTTGAGTTGCCACAAGCTATTCGTAATCGCTCCTATAGGCTTGGGATGCACTATACACAGAGGACTGCAACTACAGATAATATCTATACTCTTGAACCTCTTAATGGGCGTACAGAGGTGGGCTTTAACCTCACAACTCGCGGTTATAGGGGTGGATTTACGGCTCTAATATCGCAGACTATTAACGACAAATTCTCTTTTGTTGCAGATGTTGCGGCCAAGGCGGGAGCTGATTCTTATATTGATGGAGTATATACAAATCAACTATCTTTTAATGCGCGAGTAAATTACAGAGCAGACTCTCTACATAATTTTACTCTAATATTCTCTATAATGCCTACAGAGAGGGCTCTTAGAAGTGCCTCTGTATCTGAGGCTTTTACGCTTACATCGGATAACTATTACAATCCATCATGGGGTTATCAGTCGGGTAAAGTGCGTAGTGCTAATATCCGCAAATCAATACTTCCGACAGCAATACTATCGTATAATGGAAAGGTTACTTCAAAAACAGAAATAGTCTCTACTGTGTCTATAACTGCAGGGAGTAGTGTTTATACGGCTCTTGATTGGTTGAATACAGAGAATCCTAAGCCTGACTATTATCTCAATATGCCAAGCTACTCAAAAGATAGTGATATTGCAGCGCAGATAGCTCAAAATTGGGTTGAGAGAGATAGTGGTTTTACTCAGATAGATTTTGATAATCTCTATCGTATAAACAGTATGCTACCGGAGTCTATATATGTTATGGGAGAGCAGGTGGCACAAGAGCTGGATATTGATTTTTGTACAGCCTTTAGCACAACTCTTACGGACAAGATAACGCTTAGCTATGGTCTTGAGGCTCAGTATAATCGTACAACATCTTTCAAACGCCTCTCAGACCTTTTGGGAGGAAGAGAGATTAAAAATATAGATTACTTTTTGGTTGAAGACGACAATTACTCAACAGTTTTGAAAAATGACCTACGAAATGAAGAGCAGAGGGTTGGTGTGGGAGATAAGTATAGTTATAATTACGCCATGACAGCTATGCATGCCTCTGTTTTTGGGCTTTTAAGAGCTGCGTATCCTAAGTTTGATATTGAGGCAGGAGCGCAACTTGCAGCCTCACAGGTGCGACGAAGAGGTTATTTTCAAAAAGAGCTATACTCTTCAAACTCTTACGGTAAATCGGCAGCTCTGAATTTTGCACCGTTTGAAGTACATGCTGCTGTGGCATACAAAATAGGAGAACGACATAAATTATCGGCCTCTGCAGCCTTTAGCAAAGTGCAGCCAGAATCGGAGGCACTCTTTATTCAGCCGCTGTACAATAATCGAAATATTGACAATCCAACCCTTTCAAATAGTCTTAGAACAGAGGTAGGATATGAGTTTATGGCTCGCAAAGTGGCACTGAGGGCCAATCTGTTTGCATATTACAACACTCGTCAGACAAGTACGATGCAGATGTACGATGATATAGCTGTTGAATATGTGGATGTTGTTGCAAAAGATATTTCGACACTTGCTGTAGGTGCAGAGATTGAGGCTCTTTTTGAGCCTATTAAGAATTTAAGGCTTACAACGGCTGTGAGTGTAGGCAAATATGCATACCAATCAGACCCAAAGCTGACGATATATGTTGATAGCAATAATGCTGTTGTAGCATCGGATATTATCAGCCACATGTCGGGGCTTTCGACAGGTAGAACACCTCAAATAAGGGCATTGGCGCGGATTAGCTATTACAAAAGAGGCTGGAGCGTGAATCTGGGAGCAGAGTATAATGGGCTAAGGTATGTAATACCCACTCTTACTTGTCGAACAGATAGGGTGGCAGCGAAAACGACCACAACAGAGCAATTTGACGCGCTTATATCCCAGCAACGCCTGCCGGATGCCTTTACAATGGATTTTATGGTGTCAAAGCGGATTTATCTTGAAAAATTCTCAAAGAGGATATATCGTAAAGTTGTATCTCCAAGATTTTTAGACCGCCACCCAAGTTCAAATATTACCTTTATGTTAGCCATTGATAATCTGCTCGGAAATAGCACGATTGCATATAGAGGTTATGAGTCCTCACGCCTCTATAAGGATTATGGTAGTGGAGGGAAATACACAGTTCGTCCTCATCCGACAAGATACCTATATGCCTATCCGCGCACACTATATTTTCAGGCAAAGTTCTCGTTTTAGTTCCCTCTGACGGCATTTTTAAGGGCTGTTAATAGCCCCGGATATAGATTTAGAACAGGCTCGCAACGCAAGTATAGCTCTCTTGCCTTAGCCTGTTTTGATGGCGTATTTGAGTTTATACTCTGCAGATACTCTCTATCTGTAGCATGCTCTGTAAGTAGCAACTCTGCCACAAACTCCTTAAAGCGAAGTAGAGCTTTGATATTTTGAGCATCAAAAGGTCTGTTATTTGCAAAATCGGCAATAAGGAGAACCAAAGGACAGATGGCACTCTTATCGCCTAAGTCGGTTATAATATCCTCAAGACACTCCCACTCGCCAAGAGCAACATAACATAGAGAGAGTAGCGGTGTTGCCTCAAGAGGGTCTTCGCTGTCAAGGTCTATAAGCAATTCTGCTTGAGCGGCAGAGAGTTCGTAGTCGCAAGCAAGGTAGTTGTCAATGGCAGAGGCAAGAATTGTCTCCATTGCAGCTAAAGTGTTAGCGTGGTTGCGGTCAAGCTCTACTGTGCTGTTTTCATCATCGGGGAGCGAGGAGAGAATATCTTGAAAAGCCTCATATCTTATACAACAAGCCCTCTCAAAATCGCCATTACTCTCTGCTCTATACGACTCCTCAAGGCGAGCAGACAGATTGCCGCGTTTGCCGTAACCTATAAGGCGAAATGTTTGATTTACAGTAGGTTCTAAATTCAAAAACTGTTTCATAACTCTTTAATTATAGAGAAGGTTGTCTGTAAAAGTGTCTTGCCTATATCCTCTTGTTCAGCCGAGTGAGTGTCGGATATAACCTTATCTTGAGTGCAGTCATATATTGTTGCACCATTAGAATCAACAACACCAAAACCGTTGTTAAAGGTATAGTATCCAAAATCGTGGCTCTGAGGAGCAAATATATCACGACTCATTGTAAAGTCGCTGTGCGGCAACTCTAACTGAGAGAGAAGTGTGGCGGCAAAATCGCTCTGTGAGCAGTATTGTGTGATAACGGCAGGCTGTTTTATCACCCCACCTACCCAAAGCATCGGAATACGGTGGCGTGTAACAGAACTTGCGCTAATGCCATAAGGGTAGTTATAGGCATGGTCGGCAATAATTATAACAAGGGTATTATCCCACTCTTCTGAGGCTTTCAGACGCTCAATTACGCTATTGATGCAACTATCTGCAAAGTACATCGAGCATAACATTTTGTCTGCAAATTTGTCTGTCGGCACATCAAAAGGCTCATGACTTGACAGAGTCTGCCAAACGGCAAAATATGGCTTTTCGTCGGCTGATAGAGCAATTACAGCATCTGCAAAGTATTCAGATAGGTAGTTGTCGGCATATCCCCACTTGGAGGTTGGTGCATCAAATTTCAGGTCTTTAAGGGCTACAAGTTTTTCAAAGCCTGTGTTATATAGATATGATGCCATATCCGTAAAGTTCAAATCGCCACCGTGTATATAAGTTGTCGAATAACCTACACTGTTCAGCGAGTGGGCAATAGATGGCAGTGCAGACGCTTTTTGTGGATATTTCATCAGCGACATTGTTGGTTGTGATGGCAATCCACTAAGCGTTGCAAGCACACCGCGATCTGTACGGAAAGAGGAGGCAATAAGATTTTCAAACCATACACCCTCGCCTTTAAGTCGCTGAAAATTTGGTGCTACAGCCTCTCCTGCTATAGTTTCGTCCGTTGTCGAGCGACCAAAACTCTCGGCAATAATAAGCACAATATTTGGGCGATTTTCTTTGAGCAATCTCTCGGTAGGTTGTGCTGTTTTGTCAGCATACAGCGCATTAAAACGCTCCCTAAGGCTATTGTCGTCAAAGAAGTTGTAGTGGTCAAACTCGTTGTCGTCAGAGATAGAGGATATAAGAGAGAAGGTCGGATTTACTGCTGCATGGTTTAGTGGAGCCTTATCGCTAAAATAGACCTTTGAGACATTGGCTACAGCAGTGGTAACCCCTCCACGAATAGCCAAAAAATCAAGACCTATGCAGAGCAACACGGCGCAAGAGAGCAACGGCTTTATCCGCCAACTAATCCTCTTTTTTGTGTCTATGGATTTTATACACTCTCCGTAGCATATCCAAAGCAGGGCAAAGTATATCAGCGCAGTGAGAGTATATCCCACAGCCTCTGTAGCCGTTACGCTGGCCATAGCCTCCTTTGGAGTTGCGAGAAATTGTAGTATTGAGCCATCAAGCGGAAAACCCCAGTACCCATACAGGCCGAGGTTTACCGCAAATGTTACAGATATAAGTGCCGCCGCCACAGCTACATATATTTGGCACAACTTCTTCCATAGAGAGGATGGAAAATATATAGCAAGCAGCACAAATAATAGCGGTAGTGCGCATACATATCCTGCCATTGTTACATCCAAGTATAGACCGTGAATAACCACATCTATAAGCTCTGTAATCTCTGCATCTGCCACTAAATGGGCATAGCGCAACAGAAAAACCACCTTCTGCAGAGCAGACAGAATTACGGTTGCAGCAAAGAGTAACAGTAGGCTTAGGATATTTAGCATATTACTATTGTTGTGAGATATTTTTGCTGTCGTGGCGCAGTTTTAACCACATTATAGCAGCCAAGATAATTGTAACTACTCCTCCCAAAATATAGGCAACAGCTGTTGCGCCCATGCCGAAGAATTGGTTTGATACAAAGACAAATGAAGAGCAGATAAATGTCATAAAGATAGCAGGAGGCAGAGCAACCCAAATATTACACCTATTTTGGTTTAGATATACCACAATACACCACAGCACAACAGTTGCAAGTGCCTGATTTGTCCATGCAAAATATCTCCAAACAACATCAAAGTCAACAAAAGTAAGTGTTATACCTGCCGCAAAGAGAGGAATACAGATTACAAGCCTCTTCCACTTTGTGCGCTGCTCAATATGGAATACATCGGCAATAATAAGTCGTGCTGAGCGGAAAGCTGTATCTCCGGATGTTATAGGTGCAGCCACAACACCCAAAATGGCAAGAATACCACCAACAAGACCCAAAGTTGTGTTTGATATCTCATTTACAGCCCATGCAGGAGTATGACCTGCCATAACAGCCGAAACTCCACCGTCATTATGAAAAAATGCCATAGCAATAGCCGCCCAGATAAGGGCTATTATCGACTCTGAAATCATTGCACCATAGAATACAAATCGACACTCGCGCTCATTGTTTACACATCGCGCCATAAGAGGCGATTGTGTTGCGTGAAAGCCGGAAATTGCACCACAGGCAATAGTGATAAAGAGTGTTGGCACTAATGGCAAATTTGCTTTGTTTATGTGGAGATTTTCAAATGTCATATCAGGAATAGTGTACTCTCCAAAGAGTAGCACACCCAACAATCCAAGTGCCATAACAACCAACGCAATACCAAAGAGAGGATATATCTTGCCGATAAGTTTATCCACAGGCAACAGCGTTGCAATAAAGTAGTAGGCTATGATAATTCCTAACCACCAATTTTTTGACAAAAAGTCAAACTTTGTTGAGAGAATATCTGCAGGGCTGACTACAAATACTACACCTACCAGCAGTAGCAAAATCACTGAGAAAACGCGCATAAAACCTCCTGCACCCTTGCCAAGATAGCGCGCTACAATCTCTGTAATGCTCAGTCCGTTGTTGCGCACAAGCATTACTCCCGACAGATAGTCGTGCATCGCACCCATAAATATACCGCCTAAGGTAATCCAAATAAAGGCTACCGGACCGTAACAAGCACCCAGAATTGCACCAAAAATAGGACCTGTGCCAGCAATATTAAGTAGTTGGATAAGGAAAGTGCGCCAGCGTGGCATAGGAACATAATCCACTCCATCATACAGAGACTGGCTTGGAACGGCAGCTGTGTTGTCAATTTTGCAAACGCGCTCAAGATAGCGACCATATACAAAATATGCCGCAATAAGCAAAACAAGACAAATTAAAAAAGTAATCATGGTTTTAGGTTTTTATTACGCGAAGTTATAAAAAAAAGTCCATTTTTCATTGAATCGCAGAAATTTTTACGATATTTGCCCCATCAAAAGCTGAATTAGCTCAGTGGTAGAGCACTTCACTCGTAATGAAGGGGTCCCGGGTTCAAGTCCCGGATTCAGCTCAATTTGTTGTGAAAAGGCAGCATTTGCTTCCGCTAATAAAAACTACAGCAATGAGCAGTACAAAGAGTACAGCCCATCGCTGTATTTTTTACCGAGCGTTGCAACTACTACCTTTTGACAACAAATTGGGAGGTACTTTAATTTTTCGGAGGTTGAACTTTAATTGAGCGACGGAGACAAAAATGACATTGAATAGCAACGGGCTTTTAGCCCTAAATGACACACAATAGCGCGCTTTGCGCGCAGTATTAAGGGCTTTAGCCCGCTGTCATTTATTGTTATTTGCTGTTATTGTGCATCTGACCCTGATTTAGC
>JAFWBN010000052.1 GCA_017507075.1 Alistipes sp.
CAAGCGATACAATGCCTCAATACATGATGCGTCATTCAAGGTGTCAATTCTTCGTTTGTATCGCTTCACTATATCAGGCTGATAGCGATGTTTCTTATCGCTACATTTGCCATTATAGTACAACTCCGACAAATACTTTTTGTCAAATTTTACAATCATTATCACCTATATTTGCATTGCAAAGATAATACTATTTTTTAATAATTCACTAAAAAAGTGAATTTATTTTTTTAATAAAGACTGTTTTTTTGGAATAGGCAACCTCTAACCACTCGATGAAATCCAATATTTTCAAGTAGTCATCTATAGAAGTTCGATAATCTGTCAGATTGAGACACAAACGCGACAACCTTGAAGGTGTCGCGTTTTTGCATCTGAAAGGTCTCGACAGCTTTTGCGCAAACTCTCTGCTCAATCAAAGCTCCGACCCTATCTGTTTAGCACCACTTGCTCTGCAATATCTCGGATAATTTGAGCAGTTTGGGCTCTAACGCCGCAATTGGACACAGACGAGGTAAATGGTTGCTTATAGATAAGCAAATAGTTTATGCAAGCCTTCATATATGCACCCTCACGGCTCTGATGACGCTCGTCGCTATGTAGGAGATTGAGATTCTGCTCTCGCCCGATTTTGAAACCTTTACCGATTGAGCTGACGATGATATTATACTCACGCAACTGCTCGGCAAGCAATTTTGCACCTTGCTCTAGCAGGTTATCAAGTCTCTCGTAGCTTCCATAACCGCGATAATCATCGTATGGGCATCCCCAAGTATGCTCATAGACTATCTGACAATCAGGCGAATACTGTTTTGTGAGTTTATTTATTTCTCTACATGCATTGATGATATCAACATCCTTAGTATCGGCATATTTTGCTGCATTTGGAGAGGTATCCTGCAAAAAGGCGTAGTCAAAACCACCCTGCATAATAGCCTCGCGGGAGCGTTCAAGTTTAAGGTGTTCACAAAACTCCTGACCTCCCTTTACAGAGACTACAATATCGACCTGATGCCCCTCTGAGCGGGCAATCTCCTTAAACATAAACGGTGTGCCGTAGAAGTATGTAAATGAGTTGCCGATAAAGAGCATTCGCTTTTTATCTCTTGCTTGCGGAGCCTTATTATAGCGGAGTAGTTGCATGGATACATATTTACTGTTACCCGTAAGTTTAACCTTGCCGGTTCCTGCCGTAAGAGCCCGCAAACGCACCTTCACACAACCATTTTCTATCGGCTGCGAGAGGTAAAAAGTTTGTGCAAAAGTTGTATGGTGTGCTGAGCGGAAGTATTTATTGTAGAAAGAGTAGCGAATAGAGCTATCTTCCTCAGCTGTGCGCAGAGTGTTCTCAACACTATTCCAGCGACCAGAGTCCCAATACTCAAATATCCAATACTTTGGAGATGTAGTCTCCATAGCGGTCATGGTACACATAAAGTCAAACTGCTCTCCAGCCTCAACCTTCGTTACAGGGACTGCAAAGAGGAAGTAATCTCCTGCACCCATGCCCGCAATAGTGGCTCCATGCTCGTTAATTGTAATAAGGGTATTGCCACTAACACTTACAGCACTCAGCACAGCTCCCCTACCCTTTATAGTAGAGACTCCTCTGCTCTGCCAAAGTTCGGTATCATATCTCTGTGCCTCCATGCGCACAGGAAATCCATCACTGATAGTCTTTAAGTATGGCGGCTGAACAACAACAATCTCTTTGACATTTCCGCTCGTAAGACCTTTAAGTGATAGCACCGCTCTACGCTCTACAGTGCTAAAGTTTGGCTCTGCCCAAATTTTAATGCTCCGCTTTGCTTTTGGCTCAAGCGTTTTAAGACCACCCACAATACCAAACCACGCCTCCGAGGGTGTAATCTCAACGGCTTCGCCTTTGCATCCTATCTGAATTGTGATAGGCTCAACTCTCTGACTTTCAAGTTCTATCTGTGCCGGAGCTTTTACCTGAAGTGCTGCTCCCGCAACAACCTGACTGCTACAAAGAACAGCAAGTGCTACTATACATGCAATAAATCTTTTCATGCTACGAAGTTAGTAATTATTCTCGAAGTTTCAACTATATTCGACACTCTATTTATATGAAAGGGTTACAAATATAACACATTTTGAATACTTTTTCGTACCTTTGCGCCATGGCAGAGAAAATAACCCTTACACTTACGCCAAAACAGGCGGCAGACAGCAGTTTCTACACTGCTGCTGTAGCTCGGCAAATGGGTGTAAAGCAGGGCGATATCGCGCTATTAAGAATTGTAAAACGCTCTGTAGATGCCAGACATTATCCAATAAAAGTAAACCTCACATTAGAGGTATTTTTAGACTTTGAGCCAACTCCTGCGCCAATTGTTTTTGACTATCCCGATGTAACACACAAAGAGCCTATAATCATTGTAGGAGCCGGTCCTGCAGGACTTTTTGCGGCACTAAGGCTTATAGAGTTAGGATTTAAGCCTATTATTTTTGAGCGTGGAAAGGATGTTGTTCAGAGAGGTAAAGATATTGCACAGATTCAGAGAGGGGGAGAGATAAATCCCGACTCAAACTACGCCTTTGGCGAGGGTGGTGCAGGAACTTTCTCTGACGGAAAGCTCTTTACTCGCAGCAAAAAGCGCGGAGACTACAACAGAGCATTACAGAGGCTTGTTTTTCATGGTGCAGCAGAGGAGATTCTCTATGAAGCGCACCCTCATATAGGCACAGACAGACTACCAAGAATTATCGCCGACATTAGGCGACAGATTGTGGCTTGCGGCGGAGAGTTGCACTTTTCTAAAAGGGTTACATCCATAATTATAAAGGATAGTCGCGCTATAGGTATTGAGGTGTCGGGCGAAAAGGTCTATGGTAAAGCCGTAATCCTTGCCACAGGACACTCAGCACGAGATATATACCACATCCTTGATAGTCAAGGCATTGCACTTGAGGCAAAACCATTTGCAATGGGCGTACGCATAGAGCATCCGCAGAGTCTTATAAACTCTATACAATATCACAACTCTGAGCAGATAGAGTATCTGCCAGCAGCCTCCTACTCACTTGTTGAGCAGGTTGGAGGCAGAGGTGTATATTCGTTCTGCATGTGTCCGGGCGGTTTTATCGTTCCCGCAACAACGGTTGAGAGCGAAACGGTTGTAAATGGTATGTCTCCATCTCATCGTGGCTCGCCATTTGCCAACTCCGGATTTGTAACCGAGATTAGAGAGGAGGATTTTGCGCACCTTAAGGCAGAATATGGCGTGCTGGCAGGTCTTGCTTACCAGCAGCAGCTTGAGGTGGCTGCCAGGCTACATGCAGAGGGCAAACAAACCGCACCGGCTCAGAGAGTTGCCGACTTTGTAGCCGGCAGAGCCTCCGCATCACTACCCTCTTGTTCCTATGTTCCGGGTATTGTACCTTCACGCTTAGATAAGTGGATGCCGGAGAATATCGCATCCCGACTCAGAGAGGCGATTCGCATATTTGACCGTAGGATGCATGGCTATTTGACAGGCGAGGCGGTTGTTGTTGGCGTAGAGTCCCGAACATCAACCCCTGTGCGTATTCCGCGAGATAAGACAACCCTTGAGCATATAGAGGTAAAGGCTCTCTACCCTGCAGGTGAGGGTGCCGGATATGCGGGTGGCATAATCTCGGCTGCACTTGATGGTGAGCGTATTGCCGAGGCTATTTACAGCAACACAACACTATAAAAATACCAGATAATGACAAAAACAAAAGTAAAAGTTGTAGTACCTATATACAAAGAGAGACTCTCAGAGTACGAGATTGCATCTTTTAAGCACAATGCAGAGGTACTTGCGGCCTATCCACATGTTATCTTAGCCCCCGAAGGGCTTAATATTGAGGCTGCTCAAGCCATTATTCCACAGAGTGAGGTTATCAGAGTCTCAAAAGATTGGTTAGGCGCAAGAGGTATTGCGGGCTACAACAACATGATGCTCTACAAAGAGTTTTATACTCTTTTTGCAGATTGCGAGTATATACTTATCTGCCAGACAGATGCGTGGATATTCAGCGACCAATTAGAGCAGTGGTGTGATGCAGGCTACGATTATGTAGGTGCGCCTTGGCCTAAACGCAGAAGGTATCGCATGCCTATTGTAAGCCACTATCTATGGTTGCGCCGTAAGGTTTTCAGACGAAAGGGTAAGATTATCCGCCAAGACTACTTCTACAAGGTAGGCAACGGAGGCCTCTCACTACGCAAAATAGACTCCTTTATCAAGGGTTGCGATAATTATGCCGACAAAATCGAAGTATTCAAGAGCCACAGCGGAACCAGATACAACGAAGATTGGTTTTGGGCTCTTATTCCAAAAGAGTTCAACTATCCCGATTTTAATACAGCCTTAGGATTCTCATTTGATATACACCCTAAGCTATGCTTTGCACTAAACAAGGAGAAGTTGCCTTTTGGTTGTCATGGCTGGTTCAAAAAGAGAAATATAGATTTTTGGACAAATAAAATAGAGCTGAGCAACGAGTAATATCGTCTCAATTTCTTTACACACCTCAAAAGGTTTGACAAATCTTTTGAGGTATTTTTGTCTTAATTTTCGATTTTTTAGAGCATTCAGTTCTGTTAAACATGCTAATTTTACCCCTGAATAAGATTTTTCACCCCTAAATAAGCCAAAAAGCCACCTGAGCACAGGTTACAATCACTAAAATTTTTCCAAACCACAACTATACTTTATCTTCGCCGCCGTTAACAACAAATTTTGACAGGATGAAGAAAATTTTACTTACTGTAATTTCGCTTGCTGCTACACTTTCAGTATTTGCAGGCGGTACAAATGTAAACACAAATCACTCGACAGCCTACCTGCGTAGTGTTGCTCGCGGTACAACCCTTGACCCTGATGCAGTATATCACAACCCTGCAGGCGCGTCATTTATGGCTGACGGTTTCCACTTTTCACTAAGTATTCAGGAGGCTTTGCAGCAGCGTTCTACAACATCAACCTTTGCACCATTTGCATTGAATACTAACAATACAGGCAACCCTACAAAAGAGTTTGTAGGTAAGACCTTCGCGCCAGCTATTCCGAGCTTTGACCTTGTGTGGAAGAAAAAGCGTTGGGCGGTTATGGCATCGTTCGGAATCGGCGGCGGAGGAGGTACTGCCAAGTTTGAAAACGGTCTGGCTTCATTTGAGAGCATGTTGGCACAGATTCCTTATGGTGTTGGTATGACAGCAACTCAGGGACAGCAGGGGTTTCCGTACTCTTTGGATATGAATATTAAAGGTACATCTATGACTTTCCAGGGTCAGGTTGGTGTCTCTTTCAGAATTACAGATTGGCTCTCTATTGCAGCACAGGCACGCCTTAACTATGCAAACAAGAGCTACAGCGGATACCTTAAGAATATACAGATGTACAACCCGCTCTCTCAGAGCATGGGCGCAGCACCTGCATTTTTCCAGACTATGGCTTCTCAGTATGCAGCAGGTGCGCAGGCAGGAAATGCTGAGGCTCTTGCAGCCTATACACAATATATGACCTATGCAGCCATGACTTCAGACCATGAGCTTGATGTTAAGCAGACAGGTTGGGCTATCTCTCCTGTTGTGGCACTGATGTTTAACCACAAGGGTTGGGCGGCAAGTGTAAAGTATGAGTTCCGCACAAATCTTGATGTTACAACTAAGGCTGCAGAGGTATCTGCTCTCGACCCTGTTATCAGCGGTATTTTCCCTGACGGTGCAGTAACAGCAGCAGATATGCCGGCACAGTTGGCTATTGCAGCAAGTCGTGATTTCGGTGGCAAGGTAAAACTCACTTTAGAGTGGCACCACTACTTTGACAAAGATGCTGAAAACAGCTACTCAGCAGCAGTTTTGGGCAACACAAATGAGTATTTAGCAGGTTTGGAATATACAATTTCTGACAAGTGGTTGGTAAGCGCAGGTTGGCAATATACCGATTTCAACCTTGACAACGCTCTCTACTCAGACCTTGATTTTGCAATCAATGCTCACGCTGTAGGTTTTGGATTTGCATATAACTTCAGTGAGCATGTTCGCCTCAACGCAGGTGTTATGAAGCCGTTCTACGAGCAGGTAACAAAGGAGTCTAAGGTTTATAATAACAACCAATTAGGACTCTCTGGTGTAGATGTCTTCAAGAACTCACGCTGGGCTTGGGGTATTGGTGTGGATTTCCACTTCTAAGAGGTAATCAATTATAATGTGTGTGTCGTCAACGGGGTCTGAATAGGCCCCGTTGATTTGTTATAGACAACTATTTAACAAAAACCTCCTGCTCTGAAGAGCCTATGCCGTCAAGGTCGTAAGCACTATCTATAAGTTGCCCTATAAGGTCTATCTCCGCCTGTTTTTCGATGGCAAATATATCAAACTGCTCATCGTACTTCTTAATCCAAGTCAGCGACTCTTTCAAATCTGTACGGCACTGTTTCATCAGTTTTGGCTCAACCTGTAGAATTGACGCCAAAGCTGCGCCATACGAAACCTTCAGCGATGCGATAGAGGTCTTTGTACTCTGCAGACTCTCTATAATCTGCTTATTGCGACTTACAAGCGAAAGAAAACTATACTTCTCACCCAAAGCAGATTGTATAGTGATAGAGCGGAAGGTCTCGCCATCATTAGCCTTTACATAACGACTTACAGTCTGATATTTTGTCTGCTGGAGATTATCTATCAACTCATCAAACTGTCTAAAGGTCTGTTTGAGCAGTTTATAGTATGCGTTAATACTGCTTGAGCCATAGTAGCTTGGAGTATCCCACTCCACCTTCTCAGGCAGACATCTTGTATAGTCAAAATTGTAAGGATCAGTAGGGGCTAAGACAACAGGACGGGTATCACGATCCTTGATATTAGGAATCTCTATTGTTGTCTTACTGCTCTTGCTCACCTTAAGGTCATAGAGGATAAATTGGCCTGAATTTGAGCCACCACACTCAAGCCAGAACATCAGCTGCTGACAGCCATTGATAGGCACAGTATATGTTGTCGGCTTCATCTTATCGTGAATCTCAAACTGAGCTACGACCTCTCCGTCTGTACCAATCTTCAATATCTCTATCGGGTCCTGTTTTGTATCTATTGTATCAATGGTATTATGCGGCAGACGACATGCAACGGTAAAGGTGAGTGTATTATACTCTCCCCATGTATTAAATGCCGCACAAGAGGACTCATGCGCCGTACCTCCCGCGGCAAGTGCTATAAGCGCACCAAACGGTGCTACGGCAGAGATTGTAGCACCTCCTACAGTTCCCATCATAAATGATGCTCCCAGAGCAGGGGCTATAATACCTGCACTCGGCTCTGAAGTAGGACCCATCTCCAAATCGAAGTGTACGCTTGTCTTGAGCAAAAATCCCTTATAAATACGCTCTCCGCCAGGCATTGAGAAGAACTCACGCTGAGAGGTGCCGTCAAAAAGTCGCTTTACATCCATAGCCGAACTTACATAGTGAATATACGGCTTGTTAAGGTCAATAAGGTCTATCTCCTCAGGACACTCTGGCATAGGATGAACAAATAGGTCGTTTGGCTTCGCCTCGCCACGATAAACAACCATATCTCCCAGACCAAATGCCGGATGATCCATACTTGCCATGCCATACTTCTCAAACTTAAGCACTTTACACTTCTTGATTGGCACAACATAGTGGCGATTTGGGTCGGTTGCACGAAGTGGCACTTGTAGCACAACCTCATCGTCGGCATAGACTGTCAGCCAATCATTTTTAAGCACACCGCACTTGCCTACCCAACCCGTAGTGAAGCTGACATTGTCGAACTCGCCACCGAGGTGGAAAAGCACATGGGCTCCTGTATTGTTATTAAAGAAGTGTGTAGAGGATTGCAGCACAACGCCCTCGCTATACTTCACACCACCCATAGAGAAGGTTACATACTGCGATGTATCCGTAAAGAGAGCTTTCTCGCGCGACATACCACCACCAATGGCAAACGGCGGGATGTTTGTGATAAGTTTACACATATCCGGCAGCGACTTAAGGTGGGCAGTTGCTCCAATAGTGCGCTCCTTTGGCCTGCTGGCCACATCCGCAGGCAGAGAGTATCCCTTTGGATATAGCATACAGTTGGCAATACCAATCCTTAGCGAGCCAGAAGCCTGCTGGGTGGTAAACTCCAAGTAACGGGAGTCGGTAATATCAAGGCAAAGTTCAGTGGCAAGCTCGCCCTCTATAATCTCCTTCTCATAAAGGATTTTATCGTTTGACTTAATGACAAACCAGCCTCTGTCAAGTGTTCCATCATCGCTATCCTGCGGACCGACTATAAGAGTCATCTTTGAATACTTACCGTCTATATTAAAAAAGCTACGCGCTTCTGGATGACCTATAAGGGACATGCCCGCATTGGCATCTATGCCATTATCAAAACGCTCGCCGCTTATCCTAATCTGCTGTTTCTTAGCTATATATCCAAGTCTATCCACCGGATCAACAAACTTCATATTTGTCGAACATATTGTATGACCAGTGTTTATACGATAAGGCATCAAATCTCTACAGAGCATTATCGGTTTATCGCCCTTTACCAATGCACGCGCAGAGGTGCAATATGGCTTTTGGTTTGCTGTCCAAAGTGCCGCATCTGCAAGACCTACATCTGCATCACTATTTGGGAGATAGAATTTCAGGACCTTAACGCCTGTAACATCTATCGTAAACCACTGCGGAGATTCGTAGGTGGTAATTATACGGTCCATAATCCTACGACCATCGCCAGTAATTACAAGAATACCCTTTTCATGTGCAGGATTATGCCATGGCGAAGAGCCAAGAATAAAGGATAGTGTCTTGTACTTACCACCAATATTCCACTCAACAAAATTACCATCTTTTGCCCCTAAAGCAACACCTTTGGTGTATGTAAGGCCACCCATCTCCAAGTTGTCAGACATCTTGTCTGCACGATAATAATACTTGCTCCCCACAGGTTCAAGCGTATGCAAATATACAGGCTTATCCTGCGCATAAATACTACCAGCGCAGAAGACCAACAGCATAAACAACAGTATTCTCTTCATATCAAGTAAGTTTTTTGGGGCTATAACCACATATATATACAATATTCTCTGTTGCAAATTTAATAATTTATAATCAATATAGCAAACAGCCGACTCTATAAACTTACGCGACACTAAAGTCGTCGCAACTAAAATCCGGCATAGGCATCAAGCCTACGCCGGATTTCTGCTTTGCAGAAGGGAGGTTAGGAATTTTAAGGAGCGAAAAAACGAATAACAGCAAATGATAATAAATGACAGCGGGCTAAAGCCCTTAATACTGCGCGCGCTGACCTTAGTGTCTCTAAGGACTCTAGAGTCTCTAAGGTCCTTAGGGACGCGCGCCCAAATCAAAGCACCCAATTTGTCGTCAGAGCGCGGCAGGTACAACGCTCGGCAAAAATGCCGACGATGGGCTGTACTATGTGTACTGCTCATTGTCGGCACTTTTTGTTAGCGGAAGTAGATGCCGTGCTATCACGACAAATTCACGACTGATTAGCGAATTACAACTATATCATCCATCGCAAAATAGCTCGGGTAGGTCGGATACTCAGCAGTAGAATCTATGCGTTTGCCATTTTCGGTAGTACCTTCGTACATACGAAACTCTAATTTTTTGATAACTCCCAAATCGGCAAGAGACCACTTTTTCCAGCCTGCGAAATTTCTACCATCGTATAGGTAGAACTCTCTGGTACCCACAACCTTTCCTGTGGCATCAACACCTGTTGCCTCGATACGGATATAGCCGTTATTTGGCATAGAGGGGCTAAAGGCGTTTCCGTTCTGCACAACCTCGTTTGTATAGACTGTAGGGATTACATACAGACTCTCAATAACGCCCTCGCCATACTTGAACTCTATAGTTGGCGGAGCCTCTACTGTTGCCACATAGCAAACGGCAAAGTTACTACCCGAAACGGGTTTTGAGCCTATGGTAAGTTGGTCCTCGAAAGTTGGTGTTACAGGATTGCTGACATAGTTTGAGATTGCTATACCTCCGCCAAAGAAGGTGCCATCTCTCCAATAGTCCGGCAATGAGGAGCTAAGTGTTGTATTGTTATCATACCACGCATAGCCTTTACCGCCATAAAGCAGTGTTCCGCCATACTGTGAGGCATCGATATATTTTGCCCACCAATTTGTGTTAATAGTGCTACTTTGTTCGCCATTTCCACCCTCAAAAGAGGAGTCCTCAAAGGTCAGCACCATTGTTTTGCCACCATCTTTACCCTCCTCAGAGGTGCATGCAAAGGCTAATAGTGAAAGAATAAGCAATAATTTTTTCATATTTTACCATCTTTTTAATGACATACTGCGTTTTATCGGAGAGGCATCAAGAGCCACTGCTATAAAGACAAGAATTGTAAATCCAAGCAACGACGAGCCGCCGTAACTTATAAACGGCAGCGGGATTCCCATAACAGGGACAACACCCATTGTCATACCTATATTTATTACGCAATGAAAGAATAGTATTGATGCCACGCAGTAGCAATAGACCCTACCGAAGCCCTCAAGTTGGCGATCTCCCATGCGCATAAGTCTTAAAATCAGCAGGCACTGAGCTGCAAAAAGTACCAAGACTCCCATAAATCCGAACTCTTCGCCTACTGTACAGAATATAAAGTCTGTATGTTTCTCCGGCACAAAGCCATATCTGATTTGAGACCCCTCCAAGAAACCCTTGCCCGTAAATCCGCCAGAGCCGATGGCTATCTTTGACTGATTGACATTATACTGCAAGTCTCTATCCTCAACAAGACCGAGGAAGGTTCTAATTCTATCCTGCTGGTGCGGTTTAAGGTGGTTAAACACCATATCCGATGTAGGCAAAAACATCACAGAGACAAAAAACAGCAATACCAATATATACAACTTACGGATATTGGCGCGGTAGGCATACCACACCACAACAACCATAGATGCCATCGTAACATAGAGCAGTGCCGAGTAGAAGTTTATCTGACTATTAAACGCAAATGTAGCCACAAGGAAGAGCAGCGTTGACAAAACCAACAGTGTTGCCACATACTTTACGCACACCTTCCATCTGTTCTTCATAAGCATACCTGCGCTAAAGGTAAAGATAAGTATCAAGGCGATAAGCAGCACTCCAGGGGTGAGCAAAAATGACAAAATAAGCAGTGCCGCGAGGAATATCATCGGTACACAAATCCAATTATCAAGCCCCTCTCGATAGAACATAAACAGAAACGAGCAAAATACCAATCCTGAGCCCGTATCGTTCTGAATTACTGCAATACCCATAGGCACGGCAAGAAGCATAAGAACTTTGGCAATATCGCCAAATTTTTGGACTGTAAATCCATACTCACTCATCAATCGTGCCGTTGCAAGCGAGATGCCCACCTTTGCCAACTCCATTGGTTGAAGGGTAAAGCCACCAACGCCGAGCCAAGCCCTTGCGCCATTTACCGTCTTTCCCAGGCCAGGTATAAAGGTCATCAAGACCACAAATATAGTTGCCGCGCAGATAATATATGCCCACTTATGCCACATACTACGGTCAAGCAGAACTATAACAAGTGCCACACCATAAGACAGCGCAAGCCAAAAAAGGTGTTTTATATACTCATGCGAAAAACTGAACGGGTCTTCCGACTGCTCAACATAGGAGGCACTGAATACCGCCACAAAACCCATGACAGTAAGAGAGAGGTAGAGTATTACCGTCCACCAATCGACACCTCCAAAGAGTGAAGGTGCTCCATTATTTCTTCTTATGTCTGTCATAAGCCTTGTAGTAGTCTGGTTTAAGGTTATTTATATACTCAACAAGCCATGGGCGTTTTACGGTATCGGTAAGATACATCTCCTCGATAAGTGAAGCGATTGGCACGGCTGCAGAGGCTCCAAATCCGCCATGCTCAACATATACGGCAATAGCAATTTTTGGATTATTTCGCGGAGCAAAGGATATAAATGTTGAGTGGTCCTCGCCAAGCGGGTTTTGGGCCGTTCCTGTCTTTCCGCACACATCAAGTCCTTCAAGGTATGCTCCACGGCAAGTTCCATCTCTGTTTACGCCACGCCACATACCTTTGATAATGGTCTCAAAGTGCGCTCTGTCAACCTTTGTATAGTGCGGCGTGCGATACTTTATGTCTATAGAGTCTTGACCCTCTATCTCTTTTACAAGGTGTGGGGTAAAATAGTGTCCACGATTGGCAATTGTTGCCGCAAAATTGGCAAGCTGAAGTGTTGTACACTGCAACTCTCCCTGTCCAATAGATACAGAGAGGACTGTAAGGGCGTTCCATGATTTACGATAGAGTTTATCGTAATAGCTACGCTCCATAAGTGTTCCACGACGCTCGCCCGTAACATCCGACTCCAATCGATTTCCAAAGCCGAAGCTCTCAACATACTCTCGCCACACTTCATATCCCTCTTTTGAAGATTTATACTTTTTGTTCTCCAAAATATTGCGATATACATTACAGAAATAGGCATTACACGAAGTTGCTATGGCAAACTCCAAATCCAGCGGAGAGCGGTGTTCATGGCAACCCATTTTGATATTACCTGAACGATAGCCCATATTACATGTATAGCGATAGTGTGGCTTTAACACCCCCTCCTGCAGACCTATAAGGCCATTAAGCAGCTTAAAGGTTGAGCCAGGAGGCTGAGGAGAGGTAACAGCACGATTGAACAATGGACGACGCGGCTCTCTGAGCAGTCGCATATAGTTATTTCCCCTATCTCTACCAATTACAAGTTCATTAGGGTCAAAAGTCGGCGAAGAGGCCATAACAAGTATCTCTCCCGTAGATGGCTCTATAGCCACAACCGAGCCAACCTTGCCTTGCATAAGCTCCTCGGCAAAAGATTGCAGACGGGCATCAATTGTACAGACAAGATTTTTCCCCGGCACAGGCTCCTTTTCAACAACATCTGTAGAGGTGTTGTTGGCATAGATATTTCTGCGAATACGGCCCTTTTCACCCCTTAGCTCTCTCTCATAGGCCGACTCTATGCCCTGTTCGCCAACATAGTCGCCTTTGATATAGTAACCCTCGTCGTTATATCTCTCCAAAAATCGCGGAGAGACCTCGCTCAGGCTGCCAAGCAGATTTCCTCCGATATTACGAGGATATTGGCGGACAGTACGCGGAACGGTATAAAAGCCTGGTATATTCCACTCATCCATCTTCAGTTTTGCCTCCGCAGAGAGATATTTTACAATAGGTGATGCCACGCGCCAGCTCTGACGAGCATTCGAGAAGGCTCTCTTGAGGCGTTTTGGACTCTCCCCTGTAATGGCAAGAAGGCGCAATGTGTCAATACCCTCTCTGGGAGCCTCTCTGGGGACAACCATAAGGTCGTAGCATATCTTATTCTGAATCAGATACTCTCCATTACGGTCAAACACCTCTCCTCGTGGTGGATAGGTAATAATATAACGAATAACATTGTCTGCAGCCTTATCTATATAGTCATTACCATCGACAAGTTGCAGATTTGCCGCCACAAGGGCAAAAAAACCGAACATGCCGACAACTATCCACTTCAGAATAATATGTCTCCATCTGTCATTGCGAGGGTTAATCATCTTGCTGATAGTTTCGGTGTGAATATGGCGATAAAGAAATAGACAATGGCAAGCGTTGAGGCTGTGCTACACAGAAATCTAAGTGCTAAAAAACCAAAATTTGCAGTGGTAAGGTGCTCAAAGCCAAAGAAAATCAAAGAGTGCAAAACTACCATTACCACAACATAGTAGTAAAAACGGGGTATTCTGCGCACTGTAGGCACCTCTCCGTCGCTATCAACATCCGAAAAAGATGCTACAAAGTGAAGTATCGGACGACGGAAATAGGCTATAGGCAGCGTAGCTATAACATTTAGCCCGCCAATACCCATAGTTATATCCATAGCAATACCCAACAACAGACCGGCAATAAGCATCTTGAGTGGAGAAGTACCAAGTGGCATCATGATAATACATACTATATATGCCAACGGTGCTAAAAAGACACTTATAGTAAGATTGTTAAACAGCAGTATCTGCGAAAGCAACACCACTACAACAAAGAGGATATATTGAGACTCTTTTTTCATTACTCTTCACTCTGTTCTTGTTCTACAATAGGTTCCTGAAGATGATTTGCCGGAAGTTCCGGTTCACTCTTCAGCAGGCGCACCTGGTCAATATCTCTACCATCCACAAGTATAACATTGCTCAAGCGAGACATGTCGGCAGAGAGTCTGAGGGTACAATTATACATTGTCTGCTCTTCGTTAAGAGTAGCACTCTCAATAGTCCCTATAATTGTACCTGACGGGAAATACTCCGAGAAATCTATCGCCTCAACAATATCGCCCTCCTTTATATTGGCATACTTTGACACATCGCTGAAGACAAGTCGTCTCGAATCGCCACCTGCCCAACTAACAAGACCCATACTTCTATCTGAAGACAGACGCGCACTAACTCTTAGTGCCGTATTGAGAACAGATGTTGCAATAGAATAGTTCTGGGAGCAGTTTGTAATACAACCTACAGCATAACCCTCGGCAGAGAGTAGCGACATGCCTATACGGACACCATCCGACAAACCTTTATTGACAACAATATAGTTTCTGGATTTATTTATTGAGTTGCTCACAACCCTGCAAGCAATATATTGATGCGACTGCAAGTCTATACCTATTTCAAAACTATCCTCAACCTGCGACTTGTAGGCATTTATAGTATTCTCCAACTCTGCAATGCGCTCAGTAAGTACAATATTGTCTTTACGCAGGGAGAAGTAACCATTAACCTCCGTAAAAAGGCTCTCCACCCAACCAAAGGCGTAGTGGCTCAGACCCACAAGTTTTGCCTGCGAGTATGGTGTTGATCCGGCATAGACAAATATTGCAGCTATCTCTGCTACAATAAAGATTAGCGGCACATAGACTTTTTTAAGAAAATATATCAGTTTGTGCATAGTGCAGTGTCAGATATAGTCAATAAAGAGGGTGTTCAACTGTAGGCATGCCTATAGTGTTGAATCCCCCCTTTTATTTGGGTATGCCTATTTTTTACTAACCTCTGATAAGGAACGAGTAGCGGTCCATATTCTTCAGTGCCAAGTTTGTTCCGCGAACAATAGCACGCAGAGGGTCATCGGCAATATGGAACTGCAAACCGGTCTTATCCGACAAACGCTTTGCAAGACCCTTGATAAGCGCACCACCACCGGCAAGATATACTCCGTTTTTAACAACATCTGTATATAGCTCGGCAGGCATATCGGTAAGCACCTGCATAAGCGCATCATCAAGTTTTGAGAGAGAACCCTCAAGAGCGTATGCAATCTCGCTATAGTTGAGAGTTACAGTCTGTTGCAATGAGGTAAGTACACTTGGTCCGCTTACACTCAAATCCTCAGGTTCCTCCTCAAGCTCCGGCAGTGCTGCTCCGATTTTACACTTAATCTGCTCTGCTGTACGCTCGCCGATACGGATATTGTGCTGCTGACGAACATAGTTCTTGATATCAGAGGTAAACACATCACCTGCGATATTGATAGACTTTGAGCAAACAATACCACCCAAAGAGATACAAGCAATCTCCGAAGTACCACCGCCTATATCTATAATCATATTACCCTCAGGAGCAATTACATCCAATCCTGCACCCAGAGCGGCAGCCATAGGCTCAAAAATCATCGCAACCTCTCGTCCGCCGGCATGCTCTGCACTCTCGCGCACGGCACGAATCTCAACATTTGTTGAGCCTGAAGGGATACAGATTACCATCTTAAGAGATGGGGAGAAGAGCGAGCCTGATGTCTTAATTCTGCCAATCATACCCTTGAGCATCTGCTCTGTAGCATCAAAATCGGCGATAACACCATTCTGCAGAGGACGAATAGTACGCAAGCCATCCGGACATTTGCCGATATAGCGTGCTGCCTCATGACCAAAAGCCTCAAGTTTGCCCTGTCTGTCAACAGCAATTACAGAGGGCTCATCTACAACTATCTCGTCGTTATAGACAATAAGTGTGTTGGCTGTTCCTAAGTCTATTGCCAACTCATGTGTAAGTGAAAAGAATCCCATATAGTCTGTTTTTTTTGATTTCAACCTCCTAAAAAGGCACCATTTATGACAGCACCTCTTATCTGGTTACAAAGTTAGGAAAAAAGAAGTGAATCTTTTACAAAAAAATCATAGTTTTTTCCAAAAATTTTTACTACCTTTGAGTATTATTTGCAATTATATGTTTAATCATCACTAAATACAACTATTATTTATGGATTTAATCAAACTTGATACCCGCAAAGCCGGTATCGAAATCTCAGAGGAGATTAAGCGCGAGGCTATCGCTGCCAACGAACTACTCCATGCCGGAGAGGGTAAAGGTAACGACTTTTTGGGTTGGATTACCCTGCCATCAGAGATTGACGAGGCACATTTAGAGGCAATCAATGCTCAGGCTGCTAAACTGCAGCAGGTTGCCGATGTTATTATCTGTATCGGTATCGGCGGCTCTTATTTGGGTGCAAAGGCTGTCATTGATGCCATGACAAACTCTTTTGAGTTACTTCACAAAGAGCATAAAAACCCTATCGTTCTGTTTGCCGGACAGAATATCTCAGAGGACTACTTGGGCGAGATGCTTGAGGCTCTGAAGGATTACTCTATCGCTACTATCGTTGCTTCAAAGTCCGGTACAACAACCGAGCCTGCAATCGCTTTCCGCATCATTAAGGAGGAGATTGAGCGTCGCTATGGCAAAGAGGATGCTAAAAACCGTATCGTTGCCGTTACAGACAAGGCTCGTGGTGCGCTGAAGACTTTGGCTACAAACGAGGGATACCCTACTTTCGTTATTCCAGACAATGTAGGTGGTCGTTTCTCTGTACTCTCTCCTGTAGGTCTTCTTCCACTTGCTGCAGGTGGCGTAAATATCGCTGAGCTTGTTGCCGGAGCTAAGGCTGTTGAGGAGGCAACTAAGGCCGGAACATCTTATGAGGAGAATATCTCTGCTCAGTACGCAGCTGTTCGTAACGCCCTCTATCGCGCAGGTAAAAAGATTGAGATTTTGGGTTCATACGAGCCAAAACTCGTAAATATCAACGAGTGGTGGAAGCAGCTCTATGGCGAGAGCGAGGGTAAAGATGGTAAGGGTATCTATCCTGCATCTGTAACTCTTACAGCAGACTTACACTCAATGGGTCAGTATATTCAGGATGGCGAGCGCACACTCTTCGAGACCATTATCTCAGTAGCCGCTCCTAAATATGATGTTCGCGTATGTAGCGACAACGAAAACCTTGATGGTCTGAACTATTTGGCAGGTCGTCGCCTTAGCGATATTAACCGTATGGCAGAGCTTGGCGTACAGATTGCCCATGTTGACGGTGGCGTACCTAACCTGCGCGTAGAGATTCCTCAAATCAACGAGCGCACCCTTGGCGCACTGATTTACTTCTTCGAGAAGGCTTGCGGAATCAGCGGATATATGCTCGGCGTAAATCCATTTGACCAGCCAGGCGTAGAGGCTTATAAGAAAAATATGTTCGCTCTACTCGAAAAGCCAGGCTACGAAGAGCAGACTAAAGAGATTAAAGCAAGATTGTAGTAAATTGTCTTATTATAAGAAGTTCTGCAATTATCTCTAAGATTTGCGTCTAAATAGGGCCTTTAGGGCAACTGAAAATCCGGCATAGGCATCGAGCCTGTGCCGGATTTCTGCTTTGCAGAAGGGAGGTTAGGGAGGTTAGGGAGGTCAAAGAGGTTAGGGATATTAAGGAACGAAAAAAGTTCTGCAGGGTTCGGTACCCTGCAGAACTTTGGCGTTGCGCTCC
>JAFWBN010000053.1 GCA_017507075.1 Alistipes sp.
GCTATGCTCGTTCTTGTTGGTATATGGGCTATATTCGCGATTATGGAGCATTCAGGTATGATAGGCGAGGATATACTCAACACTAAGCAAGTTGTCACCATTGCTGCTCTTATGGGAATAGTCAGCCACATTACCGCTACATCTTTGGGTAGCCTTAACTGCAAGAATGACATCATTGACCTCACACTGCCAGTAAATACCATTGAGCGATTTACATTTATAATGCTCAACTCCATTGTTTTGGGCGTAGTAGCACCAACACTTGTACTTGACATCCCCGCTCAGCAGTTTGTTCCAACCCTCTGCACAATGACACTTATACACGCCGCGCTGATGGTTGTTGCCTGCTGGGGAGCAAAGAGGGGCTACTCCTATGCTGTGCTGATATTTTTCGCGGTAGTGATAGGCGTTACAGCACTTTTTGAGCAAATAGACATCTTCATCAGCTACGGATATGGCAAGTATTTCTCTCTGCTGCCAGACAACAATGCGGTCTATATGTCAAATATCTACGAGACAGATGGCCTTGTCTATCGCTGGGAGCTATTCACAGAGATTTCAGGTTGGCTGCACCTTATCTTCAACTGCTTAATACTTATCGGATTATACTATGTCTCATACCTTAAACTGCGTGAACGAGAGCTATGAATTTTGACAACTCACAACCAATATGGATGCAGATATACGAGCTAATACTGAGCCGTATAGCATCGTCAGAGTGGCCAGAGGGGGAAAGAATACCCTCGGTGCGCGAGCTTGGGGCAACGCTTGTGGTAAACCCAAATACCGTTATGCGTACCTACGAGCGATTAACAGATGAAGGTTTGATATACAACCGTCGCGGCATAGGTTACTTTGTGGCCGAAGGGGCAAAAAATAAGGCTGCCGCCATCGCCCACGAGCGATTTATCACAGAACAGCTGCCAATCCTCTTTGCAAAAATGAAAAGTATCGGTATCACAGCCGAAGAAATTTTAACACTTTACAACGACTATAACAATGAAAACAAGTAATAAAGCACTGATTGCAGTAATCTTCCTTGCAATTCTGCCATCTATAGTAATCCTCGCGCTGGTTGTAGCGAACACAAGGAAAACTGTGCAGACAATAAACAACATCAACATCGGCAGCATTCGTATTGTAGATGCCCGAGGTGCAAACCTAACACTCGCCCGCGACGATAAAGCACATACCGACAAGGGACTAATTTGGATAGATAGCAAGGTTAAGGATAATAAGGAGATGGTAAAGGTCGTGGGCGATACTCTTATCATCAGCGATAATGTTACCCGCATATGTATCCCTTCTGCCGAGTTGCTTCTACTTCCCGACTCTACGGTAGAAAATCCGTTCTACAGGAGAGATAATGGTTATGCTGTGTATGTTGCAAATCTGCCGTAATTTGTCGTCAGAGTGGCACATTTACTGCCGCTACCCTTCACCCCAACAAAGGGCAGTACGCATAGTACAGCCCTTCGTTGTTTCTCAGGGCGAGCGTTGTAAATGCACCACTCTGACGACAAATTGGTGCTTTGATTTAGCGGCGGTTGAGCGCAAATTTAGTAAGGAGTTTAAGGAGAATAGGGAGGTTAGAGATATTAGGGAGCGCAAATAGGACAAACTAAGTTTCGCAGTTTTCGGATTTAGGAAAACCATCGGAGATGGTACGAGAAAAGATAGTCATCTAAGGTCAAGCTTGCTTGAAACCGAAAGATAGACTATCTTTTATCGTAATAGCCTTTAGGCTATCCTAAATCCGCATCAGCGCAAGAGAAACGCAGTTTCTCCGAAAGTTTTTGGTGCCGCTTTTTTCAAAAAGCGGCGGTACTTAAGTGGTACTTAAGCGGTGCTTAATGCGGCTTATTATTTATCCACGGATATAGTTACTTTTGGGTGTTGTTCGTCGATATGCCACATATTTTGTACGACGAATTGGGGTTGGATATTTTTCTTATCTTTTGACTCTTTTGGGAAGTTAAAGTTCAGGGTTTTGAAAGGGGCGAGTTTATAGACATTATTTTTATACTGCAGCATAAAAGGCACGGAGCAGTTATTTGCAAAGGAGTATGTTCTTTGTTTATCGTTTTCGGCAACGACATGGCAAGTTATGGCAGCGTTTATAAAAGCTGAGAGGTATCTCTCTTCGCCTACAAGGTGGTTTCCGCTATATCCTATTGTGCGACGCTCTTTAAGGGCCTCTTTTATAGATTTTTCACTACACTCTTTAGCCATGATAAAGGTCATTGTTCTAAAGAACTCGTTGGTACCATTATAGACCTGTGCTGTTGGTCTATGGGCATCGGTATTTGCAGCCATGAAGAGTCCTTTTTCGATACATCTGCGGGCCACTGTAGGGTATAGGGAGGTGCTATTGATTATCTCCACGCCGTCAATCCAACCCTCATCATAGGCTCTTTGTTGTTCTCCTTCGGCGATTTCTGCGGTTTTGCGGCTCCAGCCTGGGTGGTTGTGCATAATCAGTCCGCCTTGTTCTTTGACTCTGCGGAAGGATTCAAAGAGGTCGGCATGGCATATAGCGTTAATATCTTGCAGGAATAGAGCATTATATTCGCCAATTTTTGACGGGTTACGCCAAATTTCTGTTCCTCGAACAACCATAATAGGCAGATTTTCTCGCTCTGCATAATAGACAGCCTCTTCGTATGCTGCATTTAGGTTTGACAGCACGGGAGCCTCATTATTCTGCTTGTTTGCAATGCCTGCGTGAGCATACCTAAAGGCAGAGCCATCTTTGCTGTATGGGGCGAGAGCCTTGAGCATAAACTTCTCGTATGTGCGAATCTCAAGATGGTCTGTAATGGCTATAATATCCAAGCCGTCATACCAGGCTTCGCGCACACGCTCTCTGGGTGTTACATCGCCGTCGGAGTAGATTGTATGGGTGTGAAAGTCGGCTTTATAGAGTGTATAGCCGTCAATTTTGGGCAGAATAATCTCTGTGCGAGATACATTTTTATTAAACAAACGGATTGCGTTAGGTCTATTCTGTGTTGTGTAAAACTGTGCTGACACAGAGTAACAAAGAGTTACAAAAACTGCAAAAAAGAGAGACTTTTTCATGTTTTATGAGGTTTTATTAACAAAGATACGAAAATCTTTTCAGATATGACACAAAAATAGTCCTCTAAGGTCGAGATACTCGAAGACTTTAGAGGACTATTCTGTTTGTGATAAGTGGTAGGTTATGCTAATTATTTGTCAACATGTCGTTTAATATCCTTTATTCTCAGCTGCGTTGTTACAGAGCCGCGGTAGTGATTCTCCACAATTTGGTAGCAGATGTCAATTGGTTTTCTTGCCCTCACCCACTCATAGTGTGTAGGTTGTGAGAAGGCGATAGTCTGAATTGTGGTGTTTGGCTTCTGAGTCTGAGTAAGGTCCATCCTGAGATGGTCGGCATCAGCTCCGACAAGTTTTGCATCTCCCTTTTCGTTTGATACACAGCGCGTAGCAAATACAGGAGCGTTGTTTCCTGGTCCAAATGGCTGGAAACGGTTAAGCTCGCGGTGGAACGCAGGTGTGATGTCCGAGAAGAGCAACATAGAGTCAATCTCTACCTGAGGTACAAGGATTTTAGGGTCTATATTTGCCTCGACATAGTCGTTGAAACGCTTTGTAAATGCCTCCACATTCTCCGGGCGCATGGTAAGACCGGCGGCGTACATGTGTCCACCGAAGTTCTCCAATAAATCTGAGCAAGACTCTACAGCCTGATAGAGGTCAAAGCCCGGAATTGAGCGCGCAGAGCCTGTTACAAAGCCATTGCTCTGTGTTAGAACAACTGTAGGACGGTAGTATGTCTCAATAAGGCGTGAGGCAACAATACCCACGATACCTTTCATCCACTTTGGATTGTATATTACCGTACTCTTCTTTGCCTTCAGCTCAGGGTGAGATTCGATGTAATCGTGTGCCTCCTGAGTTACTGAGCGGTCTATGCTCTTGCGGTCCTGGTTAAATCCGTCGATTACTCCACCAAATTTTGTAGCAGCAGCCTCATCACCCTCAACGAGTAGTTTTACGGCTGCATAGCCACCTGAAGGGGTGTCGTTCTCGTCATACTCATCCATGCGCATACGACCTGCAGCATTGATTCGTGGGCCGATTTTGAAGACAATATCGTCGATGGTGATGTTTGAACGGTCAAGCTTACAGATATTTATAATCGAAAGCAGACCCTCGCTTGGCGAACTGTTAAGACACTTAAGACCATAGTGTGCCAAGATACGGTTTTCATCGACCAAAGGGACAATGTCTGATGCAATACTTACTACAAGTAGGTCGAGCAGCCAGACAATCTTCTCAAAGGCGATGTTGTGAGTTTGAGCATAAGCCTGAACGAGCTTAAAACCTACACCACATCCTGACAGTTCGTCAAATGGATAGGTGCAGTCTGTTCGTTTAGGGTCGAGAACAGCTACGGCACGAGGAATCTCCTCAGCCGGAAGGTGATGGTCGCAGATAATGAAATCTACGCCTTTCTGCGTTGCATAGTCCACTTTTTCGACTGCTTTAATTCCGCAGTCCAGGGCGATGATGAGTTTTACTCCCTTCTTTGCGGCAATATCAATGCCTTTCATCGAGATACCGTAGCCTTCGGTATAGCGATCCGGGATGTAGAACATCAGGTTGGTATGCCCAATTTGGCGCAAAAATTTGTAAACCAAGGCGACTGCTGTGGTTCCATCGACATCATAGTCTCCGTAAACCATAATCTTTTCGCCCCTCTTTACAGCCTCTTCAACTCTCTTTACTGCCACCTCCATATCCTTCATCAGGAACGGATTGTGCAAATCGGATAGCTGCGGGTTAAAAAATTTCTTTGCCTTCTCTACTGTGTCTATGCCTCTTTGTACCAATAGGTCTGCAAGAACAGGTGAGATTCCTGTGCCGGCTGCAATAGCAGCCACAGCCGCAGGATCACCCTGTGCCTTGACCTCCCATCTCTTTTCTATAGGCATAATTGTTCTGTTTTATATATTTTTTTGTATTTTTCATCGTTTAAGTGCATTTTTAAGGTTTTCAACAAGCTCTGTCTTAACCTTTTCAATGTCAATTTTTTTGCCCGTCTCTTTCTCGATAGAGGTAACACCCTTATCGGTAAAACCGCACGGATTTATCATATTAAACCACTTGAGGTCTGTCGAAACATTTAGTGCCAGACCGTGCATGGTAACAAAGTGGGATGCCTTGACGCCTATAGCGCAAATCTTTCGCCAATTTGTGGGTGTATTGTCGCTGTTGCGGTTGCAAATCCATACACCTGTTGCTCCATCAAGTCTCTCTCCCTTAATGCCATAGAGGGCTATAGTCTGAATTACCGCCTCCTCAAGAGCCTCTATGTAGCGGCGCAGACCTATCCCCAGCATGTCAATATCCAAAATAGGGTAGCATACAATTTGTCCAGGGCCGTGAAAGGTTATATCACCGCCACGGTCAATGTGGAAAAATTCAGCTCCCAAACTCTTCAGATAGCTCTCAGGAATAAGCATATTGCTCTGATTGCCACTCTTACCGAGTGTATATACGGGTGGATGTTCAACGATAAGGATAGTACCGCAATCCTCCGCCACGCCATCCTTTTTTAGTTTTAGACGGCTGTCGAAGAGAGATTGTTGCAGCTCCCAACACTCTTTGTAGGGCATTGTGCCCAAATCCTTGTACCCGACTTTCATATCCTTACAGACCTATAGTCTATCTGAAAACAAAACTATGACACACCCTCCCAAAGGAGAGTTGTCATAACATCGAGATATTCGGACTTTTAGTGTTTGATAGCCCTTGCTGCCTCATCTGCAAGATAGGATGAGCGAACAAGTGGTGCGCTGGCACAGAAATCAAAACCAATCTGAAGGGCTAAGGTCTTGTACTCCTCAAACTTCTGCGGGGTGATGTACTCTGCAACGGGGTAGTGCTCCGCAGTTGGCTGAAGGTACTGACCGATGGTTAGAATCCTTACGCCGGCCTTGTAAAGGTCCTGCATAGTCTCTTCAACCTCCTCTTCAGTCTCTCCAAGTCCGACCATAAGACCGCTCTTTACCACCACACCCTTAGAGGCGAGATAACTCAGCGTAGCCAAAGACTTAGAGTATGTAGCCTTTGAGCGCAGAGTCGGGGTAAGACGACTTACGGTCTCGATGTTATGCCCGATAATATCGGGCTTGGAGGCTATAACTACATCTAAACGAGTAGTGTCGGCATCCAAATCGGAAATAAGGAGCTCAATCGTTGTTTGCGGACTCTGTTCCCTGATAGCTTTTACTACAGCTGCCCAATGAGCTGCACCGTGGTCAGGTAAATCGTCTCTTGTAACAGAAGTTACGACAACATGCCGAAGATTCATAAGTGCTACACTCTGTGCAACCTTACTTGGCTCGTCGCTGTCAGGTGGAAGCGGATGTCCTGTTTTGGTGGCGCAAAAACGACAATTACGGGTGCATATATCGCCCAAAATCATAAAAGTAGCCGTTTTTCTGCTCCAACACTCGGCTTTGTTTGGACATCGTCCACTGCTGCAAATTGTATGCAAACCATGCTGAGTAACTATACGGTCAACCTCCGCAAAAGCTTCGCTCTTGTGGAGTCGTATCTTCAGCCAAGAGGGTTTACGCGAGGCGCAACCGCTGTCATACAACTTCGGCATCTTAAGTTCATTATTTTCCCAATTGGCACAAAGATATTAAAAAATCCATAAAAAACGAAAAAACTTGCAACTTTTTTACATTTTTACGATTGAAAGCGGTACTTTCATTATGCCAATTAGTATAAAAGCCTGCACAGACTATATGGCTATGCAGACTTTTAGACAATTCTTAAAAACAGACTCTTAATAACCAAAGGCGGCGCAATCGGAGTAGAGTGAGGCGCAGTAGTTCTTAAAATCCTCCCACTTATAGAACGGGAAAGTGTCGGTTTTGAGCGGAATACGAACCTCACGCTCACTATGCATTAGTTTAACAAGGACATCGCCTTTTTTGTTTCTAAAGAAGACAAACTGCATATTGACAGACATAGAGGTTATCTTGCTGTCGCACCACACCTCCGGCAACTTTTCGATTTGGGAGAAGGGAATACGACCATCGCACCCTTCGACATGCATCAGCGCAAGTAGTGGGATAATGTACGAGTCATGTCCGAATCGCAGGGTTGCAATCTCATTTTTCGTCTTACCTGAGATAATATCGTCAGCCCTCTCTATAATATCTCGTAGCAGTGGTTTTGCATCTGCTATGCGAATATCTCCATAATCTACACTTGGACCGTATGTAAGGTAACGGCGGATATTAAAAAAACTCCACATCTGATATCTCTCCTCCTCGGTAAAGAGGTCATGAAGGGATAGAGTCAGATGGTCATAGTTCTGGATAATCATAGCAAGGTCGTGCATATTACCCATAAAGTCGTATGTGCTATCGCTTTTGTACGCCTCACGGATAAGAGCTGCTGCATAGTCGTAATCATTAAAGATACGAAGGATAAATGCCTTATCGTCGGTATGACGCTTCTGATAATCTTTGGCTATAGCTCGTGCCGTATCATGGATGGTATTCAGTCCCCTATCTGGACGGGTAAAGTGGAAGTGGCGGACACTTGCCTGACGAGTTATGTCAAGTTTTGGATTTATCTCCTTGAGCCGCTCCGAAAAAGCCGCCATGCTCATAACACATCGAACAGATTGTGTAGAGAAACAACTGATATGGTTGCCATTTTTGGCAGAGAAGACCTGCGGATAGTATTTTACCATACGCTCGGCAATGCCCTTATGCTCCTTCTCTCCAAGCGACGACAGATCGCCGGCACGCAATAGCG
Organism: Alistipes sp.; assembly: GCA_017507075.1. GTDB lineage: Bacteria > Bacteroidota > Bacteroidia > Bacteroidales > Rikenellaceae > Alistipes. Next base: position 7,831 of record JAFWBN010000053.1, read on the forward strand.
CATCTTGGGCAAGAATCCTTACTCTACGCAGTACATCAAGACCAAAAGTTGTCAGACGACCATCTTTTTCAGCCCTTTCCAATATCATCCGAGGAGTTTGATACTTCTCCTCTTTGGTCTGGTAGCGTGAGCCGTGGCGACCATAGTGAGAGATATAGAAGGGCTTGTAACCCTTAGGTGCAGGTGTTGCAATCTGCTCTGTTACGGGGTAGGCTGTATATATTCCTGCTGCCAGATTTGGGTCTTTGGCTATCAGTTCGCGCATACTCTGCCCAACCGCCATAGCAGCAGTAGAGAGGGCAAAAAGTACAAGAAAAAGTCTCTTCATATATGTTTGGGGTTGGTTATGCGCGGAATATGTTAAATCTCTTAAGGCGCGGGTTTTTACCTGGGAGCAGTATAGCCTCAATAAAGAGCAACAGTGCAGCAATTGCCAAAATCCATTGGAATTGCTCATTATACTCCTCAAAGCGGAGTGTTGACAACTCTCCCTCCTCGATTTTGTTAATCTCGCTCACAATTTCGTCAAGGCCGAAAGCTGCATTTGTGGCGCGAATATATCCACCACCTGTTGCTGCTGTAATCTGTTGCAAAAGTTCCTCATTAAGACGGCTGACAACCATCTCGTCATCCTCATTTTTGATAAACTCGCCATCAACCTTTACAGGCGCACCCTCAGGTGTTCCTATACCAATAGCGTAGATACGAATACCCATCTCTGCGGCACGCTTGGCAGCATCAAGGGCAGATGAATCGTGAGTCTCTCCGTCGGTAATAAGTATCATCACCCTTCCGGCATCTCTGTTTTTGGAGTATGAGAGTGTAGTCAGAGATATTGCCTGCCCAATCTCTGTGCCCTGTACCGATACCAAAGATGGGGCTATGCGTTTTGCAAAGCTGCGAGCCATGCGATAGTCGGTTGTAATCGGCAGCTGCACCTTAGCCTCACCGGCAAAGACTACAAGACCAACTCTGTCCTGCTCAAGGGATGAAAAGAGTTTATCTATGGCGTAACGGGTACGGTCAAGACGATTTGGGGCAAAATCTTCGGCAAGCATAGAGTTTGAAACATCGACAACCAACATCATTTCGATACCGTGGCTACTCTGCTCTTGAAGTTTTGAGCCGAATTGGGGTCTTGCAGCAGCAAAAACTGTTGCAACAAAGGCTAAGATAAAGAGCGCGCTCTTTGTCTTGCCTCTCCAAGACGATAGCTCAGGCATAAGTCTCCTTAGTATCTTAGGATTGCCAAAACGGGCGATATTTCGATGATGCATCCACTGCAGAACAATAAGCGCAACAACCATTGCCACAGCAAGCAGCAGAAGATATAGAAGATTTGGATTTGCAAACTGGAACATTATGGTATTCTCCTCAGTATTACACGGTTAATAATAAACTCAAGCACCAAAGCTACTAACGCCCATAGTACATAGACAAGGTACTCTTCGTGAAGAGTAGTGCGCTCTGTAATCTCTACGGTACTCTTCTCAAGGGTATTTATCTGCTCATAGATTGCTTGCAGACTCTGTTTGTCGGTTGCGCGGAAATACTCTCCACCTGTAGAGGTTGCTATATCTCGGAGAATCTTCTCGTCAATCTCAACCTTCATATTTACAATATTTACCTCCCCGCCTTTTTCGTCAAAGACCGGATAAGGGGCAGTTCCTCTGCGACCAATACCGATTGTATATACCTTTATGCCCATATCTTTTGCAATTTGGGCAGCAGTGAGAGGTGAAATCTCTCCACGGTTGTTTACTCCATCGGTAAGCAGAATAACAACTTTACTCTTTGCGTCGCTCTCCCTTAGTCGGTTTATGGAGGTGGCAAGACCGTTACCTATTGCCGTGCCGTCATCTATAAGTCCACTACGGACTCTGCCAAGCATAGTTTGCAGCGAACTTTGGTCTGTTGTAAGCGGAGATTGTGTAAAAGCTTCGCCGGCAAATACCACAAGACCTATTCTGTCTCCCGTGCGGTCTGATATAAACTCAGAGGCAACCTCTTTTGCAACATTTAGGCGGTCAGGCAGAAAGTCGCGTGCCAACATTGAGGTTGAAACATCGACAGCAAGTACAATATCTATACCCTCTGTTGTGGTGTTTGTATAGTGTTCAGCACTTTGTGGTCGAGCCATTGCAACAATAATAAGAGATAGTGAAGCAAGGCGTAGCACAAATGGTATATGTCTCAGAAAATAGCGCACCGTTTTGGGAGCGTTTTTGACACTATCTGTTGTCGATACGGTAATAGCTACTCCACCTCGTCTTGTGCGATAGATGTAGTAGGCCACAAGGGGTATTAAGAGTAGTAAAAACCACAATATTTTAGGGGATGCAAACTCCATATCCATATACTTAAAAAACTACCAATTCTTTCCTCCTCGGATAATGACTCCGTTCTTCTCTTTGAGCTTCTCTTGAGTCTTATCCTCTTGTGCCTGAATAGCATCAAGCATAGCTTGTTGTTCTCTGTCAGAGATTTGCTCTTCAGGGCTGTTTTGATTTTGGTTGTCCTGCTTATCTTGTTTATCCTCTTTATTATCTTGCTGCTCTTGCTGCTGGTTTTGGTTTTGCTGATTTTTTAGCAACTCCTTTGTCAGAGCATAGTTAAACTTGGCAGCAGTATCTGCAGGGTTAAAACGCATAGCATCTCTATAACAGCCAAGAGCCTCTTCAAGACGCTGCTGTATAAAGAGTGTATTTCCTAAGTTGTATGCCACCTCGCCACGCTCAATATCTGTGCGTGTAGAGTCTTGTGCAAGCTTTCTTAGAGATTGTTCTGCTTTGTCTATCAGCTCTTTGCGCACCTGAGCATTGGCAAGGTTAAACTTTGCCTCAAAGCTCTTTGGGTCGTGTTGCAAAGCCTTTGAATAGTTGTCTATACTTGTGTCGTATGCACCTTTTTCGTATTGACGATTACCTTTGCGGACAAGTCTGCGCTCCGGCATCTTCTGCGCTAAAGCATCACAGGTAAAGATGGAGGCAATAAATGTTATGGCAATAAAAATCTTTACTCTCATTACTCGCCCTCCTCTGCGTTTGTGGTTTGACTCTCTTCAATAGGCTTTGTCTCCTCGACAAAGTAATATACTTTGCTATATGCCGACTCGTTCTCTGACGCCTCAGGCATTGCTTTGGCAAATTTCACAAGGTCTGCATCGCGCAGTACAGAGACTAAGTCCATTGCATTTTTTTGTGGTAGGTCAAGCTCCGATACAGCATCTATAATCTCGTCTGTAGTCATCTCCATTGCACCTACACCAAATCTGCCATCAATATAGGTTCTTAGGATGTCGCTGAGGGCAGAGTAATACTCCTTGTGTTTGTTGTTCTGCCACAATTTCTGATTTTGTAGCTCCTCTAAGGCGGCAATAGCTACAATGTGCGCAGGCAGTGGAGGCTCCGGCTTAAATAGGTCGGAGAGTCTTTTACCCCTCTTTGCAAGGTGGCGAGCCAATAACCAAACGGCAACGCCGAGTAGTGCAAGCAGAATAAGTGCTATAGAGAGATAGCCCGAAATCTCCCCAAAACGGAAAGGCATAGACTTTTGGGGCTTTAGGTCGCACAAAACGGAGGTTGTGTCGATTTTGAAGGTTCTGACAACAACCTTCAGCGAGTCTTTTACTCCATAAAGGGTATCGACAATATTTTTGTCGGCATAAAGTACACTTGGACGACCAAGGTTGTATATACCCTCGTCAAAGGCTGCAAGTGTATATCGCTTTCTGAGGTGCAATTTTCTGCCATCGCGCTTCAGTGTATCTATCGGATGGTCTGCAAGGCACTCCAAAGAAGTGGCTGCCTGCTCTGTATTTTGATTCTCTGTCTGAAAGGCTGGGAAGAATATACTCTGAACAAGGTCTTTCTCAACATCTATGGTTAGAGTAAAACGGTCTCCAATCATTATACTGTCAGGCTCAAGTGTGGCTACAACCTTTGGAGCTACACTTTGGGCCGAAAGTGTAAGACTTGCAGCACAGAGTATTGTAACAAGTATATATCTCAAATCTCGGATCATCTCTTTTTGAAGAGTTTAATAAGTTCGGTAACATAGTCTGCATCTGTAGTAACCTCGGCAGTATCTATGCGGTTATGTTTGAGTAACTGTTCGGTATGTTGCTCTAATTTAGTCCACCTTTGGGCAAAATATTCACGCACCGCTGCAGAGGAGCTGTCAACCCACACCTTTTCGCCACTCTCGGCATCTTTCATCTCGATAATACCCACATTTGGCAATATTTTATCACGCGGGTCGGTTACACGAATACCCACAAGGTCGTGGCGGGATGTTGCAATTTTCAGTGCATCATCCAAAGCCTCCATGTCGCTCCAAGGGGTGATAAAATCGGAGAGTATAAACGCCGTACAACGCTTTTTATTGACATTTGTAAGGTATCTTACAGCCTCAGAGAGTGCTGTTTTCTCAGATTGTGGCGTAAACTCGATAAGTGAGCGGATAATCATCAGAATATGGCTCTTGCCCTTCTTTGGGGGGATAAACTTCTCCACTTTGTCCGAGAAGAATATGCAACCTACCTTATCTCCCGTCTGTGCGGCTGAAAAGGCAAGCACGGCGGCAATCTCTGTAATTACATCCTGCTTGGTCTGCTCTGTAGAACCAAAGGTGCGAGAGCCACTTACATCGACAACAAGCATCATTGTAAGCTCTCTCTCCTCTTCGTATATCTTGATATGAGGTTTTCTTGAGCGGGCTGTAACATTCCACTCGATATCCCTCACATCATCGCCGATTCTGTACTCTCTGACCTCAGAAAAGGACATACCGCGCCCTTTGAACGCCGTATGATATTTTCCTGCGAAAATCTCATTTGAGAGTCCTCTGGTCTTGATTTCGATTTTACGGACCTTTTTCAGAATATCGCTTTCGCTCTGAGCCATTATGGTACTATGACATTGTTGAGAATCTCGGTAATAATCTCTTCTGCTGTGATATTTTCAGCCTCAGCCTCGTATGTAAGACCAATACGATGACGAAGTACATCGTGGCATACAGCACGCACATCCTCAGGAATTACATAACCTCTGCGACGGATAAAGGCGTATGCGCGAGCTGCCTTGGCAAGTGATATGCTGGCACGAGGAGAGCCTCCATAGGCGATAAGAGACTGCAACTTCTCAAGGTTATACTCCTTAGGCTCACGGGTAGCAAAGATAATATCGACGATATACTTCTCAATCTTCTCGTCCATATACACATCCTCTACAACTCTGCGTGCCTTGACAATATCCTCAGGGGTTATAATCTTGTTTGGCTGAGGCATACCGCTTCCGGAGAGATTCATGCGCACAATCTCTCGCTCCTCGGACTTCTTAGGATATGAGATTTTTACCTTGAGCATAAATCGGTCAACCTGTGCCTCCGGCAGTGGATATGTACCCTCCTGCTCAAGTGGGTTCTGTGTTGCAAGAACAAGGAAAGGCTCCGGCAGACGGTAAGTTTTGTCGCCAATTGTAACCTGACGCTCCTGCATAGCCTCAAGCAGCGCAGACTGCACCTTTGCAGGGGAACGGTTTATCTCATCTGCAAGAACAAAGTTTGCAAAAACAGGACCTTTCTTTACTGTAAACTCCTCACTCTTCTGAGAGTATATAAGCGTACCTACAACATCGGCAGGGAGCAAGTCTGGAGTAAACTGAATACGAGAAAAATCTGCATCTACAGCCTTTGCAAGGGTTGTAATGGCGAGAGTCTTTGCAAGTCCAGGAACACCCTCAAGCAGAATATGTCCGTTTGAGAGCAGACCAATCAGCAGCGTATCGACAAGGTGGCTCTGGCCGACAATAACCTTGCCCATCTCCTGACGCAGAGTGTCAACAAAGAGCGACTCTCTCTCTATGCGCTCATTGAGTTCTTTGATGTTTATTACTTCGCTCATAATATGGTATGTTCTATTATATTATATCTCCTCTAACGAAAAAAATCTCTGTTTATTGTTCATTTTTGGACAATTCAGCAAAACAGTGGCGGCAAATAGGCTCGTAAGTATCCTTCTCGCCCAACATGACAAGTGCCTCATCTTTTGTAAGACGGTGTGAGTGGTGTGCCAAGTTTCCACAGCGGACACATATTGCATGTACCTTTGTTACATACTCGGCTGTAGCCATAAGTTCCGGCATAGGACCAAAAGGTTTTCCTAAGTAGTCCATATCCAAGCCGGCAACGATAACTCTTACACCGCTATCTGCAAGTTGACGGCATACATCAATTATACCACGGTCAAAAAATTGAGCTTCATCAATACCGACCACATCAACACCTGCGGCAAGCAGCAGTATATTCTGTGATGACTCTACAGGGGTAGAGCGGATGGTTGTGGCATTGTGTGAAACAACTTCATCCTCTGAATAGCGTACATCAATGCATGGTTTGAAAATCTCAACTTTCTGATGCGCAAACTCTGCGCGGCGCAAACGGCGGATAAGCTCCTCGGTTTTTCCCGAAAACATCGAGCCGCAGATTACCTCTATATAGCCTTTCTGGCTGGCATTTTCCAAAAACATAGGTTATAGTTAGTTTTGTTTATAATTTCAGGTATATTCTATAAATTTATTTGAACCACTTTGTATATGGTCGCTGCACAAGGTATGAGTTGTGGTAGTGGAAGTCTCCTGTAACCTCTTTCCAAATCCATTGCGGGATTTGTGGTCTCTCCTCTACAGAGCCAAGCTCTACTTCAGCTATAACGAGACCTTGATTTTCGCCCTCAAACTCATCAATCTCCCAAGTGTGGTCGCCATACTTTACAAGGTGGCGGATTTTCTCTACAGTACCAGAGCATCTGCTAAGCAACAGCTGTGCGCAGCGTATAGGTATCGCTCTCTCATACTCAAATCTGCTCAGGCCACCATCTTTACTCTTGCCTTTGAAGGTTATAAAGGCTGTCTGCCCATAAATTCGTACTCGTGCCGTAACCTTGCGCTTGCAGATATATCCCTGCGCAATGCGGGTTGAGCAGTATGCCTCCTCTTTGAAAGAGGTGTCTGAGACTAAAAATTTACGCTCAATCTCTCTCATCGTGAAGCTGTTTGGTTTGCATCAGCAGAGACAACACCTCTGCAATCAAGAGCCCATTTACCTTGTACACGCAACACCTGCTCGATAATATCTCTTACAGCACCTGCGCCACCATTGTACTCTGAAACATACATAGCCTCCTCAAGTACCTCAGAACAAGCATCTGCAGGGGCTACAGGGATGCCCACCTTGCGCATACACTCAAGGTCAGGAATATCATCGCCCATGTATATTGCATTTTTCAGATTGACCCCTGTCTTTGATGCAAAATCCTCAAGGGCTGCAATCTTATCCATACAACCTAAGTAGTTGTGCTCTATACCGAGGCGAACCATCCTTGATTCGAGGTTTTTGCCAAAACCGCCGGATATAACACAGATATTACAACCATGTTTTACTGCGTATGCAAGGGCGTAGCCATCTTTGGCGTAGTAGTTACGGATAAAGTCGCCTCCTTCGATAGGGATGATTTTGCCGTCAGTCATAACACCATCCACATCGAAGATAAACGCCTCCACATCGGCAATTATCTCTTTGAAATTTCTTTTATTCTCCATATATTTTCACTAATCTTGTCGTAAATAGTTCTCAGTAGGCTATTATCCCCAATAAGTCCTCTGTGTCGCTCCATTGTGCTGCTGTCGCCACGCACGGCAGGGCCTGTCTGCACAGTTGCCGGATTGCCAGAATCTAAAGCCTTTGCGGCTGTCTCTGCAATTACCGGAGCAACCACATCAAAGCCTAAACCTGCCTCTGAGAGTACCTCGGCTGCGGTGCTGTACATATTGTTCACAAAGTTTGAGGCGATAACACCTGTTAAATGTATCTTTGAACGCAATAGTGCATCTGCATCAGCCACATGCTCTGTAAGACTCTTTGCAAAGGCTACAGACTTGTTGTAAGTATCACTATTCTCAGCCTCTATAAAGAGGTAAAACTTGCTAAAATCGACCTGACGACCCTTTGAGAAGGTCTGGAAGGGGTATATTATCGCACGATTCAGCCCCTCCGGTAACATGTCAAGAGTGCCACATCCCGCAGTATGTGCCACAATAGCCTCCTTAGCAAATGGAAGCGAGGATGCCATCTCTCTTATAGCTCTGTCGCTAACACAGATAAGGTACAACTCTGCCTCTTTAAGGTTTGCGGCATTATTGCACCACTCACAATCTGCCATCTGAGCCACAAAACGACCTCTCTGCTCATTTCGCGCAAAGATTTGCACAACACTATGCCCGCCCTTTTTTAGGGCTGTAGCAAAAGCCTCGGCAACATTACCACTACCTATAATTGTTGTTTTCATACTACAAAGGTAATAAATAAAGTTGAAAAGAGAAACAGACTATAAAGTCTGCCTACATTTTTCTCATCTTTATAGCCACACTCTTTTTGTCAATCTTTGTAAAGCACCAACTCTGTTCAGCCCCCTCCTTGACGCAGAATTTTTTGCAAATATCGGCGTTGGATATAGTACAATCGCGGCGAAAAATCTCGATTCTCTTGCCTTTAAGCTCCTTTTTAAGCTCTTTGGAGCCTAAATCAAAAATATTTTCAATCCTGAAAACCCTACCCAAAACCTTCTGTGGTTCTGTTACAGATAGTGCCACTCCCGTATTTGACCAAATGTCAGCCACACCACTAAAGGCTGCAAGCGTAAGACGAGAGTGGACAAGAGAGACATCAGGTATTGTGATATATTTATACTCCGAAATCTCCTTTGTTGGGTTTTGAGGTTGAGCAGTTGTAGCCCCACTAAGCGGGATTTCAAAGCGGAACAAACCTATAGCCTCGGCAGCAAGAGTGGCAGGTTTGCTGTTGATATATATGTTTACCTCCTTGCATTCCGAGCCAAGAGAGATAGTCTCTACAGAGCAATCTCCAAACAGATGGTTTGCCTCGGCTGTGTCAAAAAGGGGTGAGCATTTGATGCATAGAGCATCAGAAACCTCCTTTATGCGTGGCAATAGGGTTATTATATCTGGTGAGCAATCTGTAAGTTTTACAAGTTTTTCGCCCCTCTCTCCCCTTCGGTCAGGGTCTGCAAAAACCCAATCAAAGTGCTCTGTTGTAGAGGAGAGATACTCCTCGGCAGAGCAGTTTTTAACCTCTACATTGTCTAAGCCGAGTAGAGATAGGTTGTGTTGTGTTATCTTTGAAAGCACACTATTCTTTTCGCAACTTACAACCCTCTTAAAACGGCTTGATAGAGCAATGGTATCAACACCAAGTCCGCAAGTAAGGTCAAGGACACTCTCTCCAGAGAGGCGTTTACGCTCTGCACACAGCTCACTTGAGGATTGCTCGTATGCCTTTGGGGGCATTATGGCTCTGACTTTGTAGAGGGATGGCAACTTGCTTTTTGCTCTCTGGAGTCGCTTTACCTGTGTTGCGATAATGGCTGGATGTTCTATATGTTTATACAACGCAATCTCTGCCGGATTGCGCTGTATATTCTCTTCTATAGCTTTTCGGGCTTGGGGAGAGAGTAGTATCTCAAACTCTTCTATTGTCATAACACAAAGGTAGTGAAAAATGGTAAAAATCACACATCTTCAACTCTTTTACAGCCGAGAGATATGATTATCGCCACAAAAAAGATGGCGTAAAGTGTAATTGTTGTTATGTGGTCGGATTGAGTCTGAGCATAACCCACATCAAACGAGCCGGCAAAAGTAACGACTTTGTTCTGTATCGTGCCACACCATCCCGCTGCCTGAGCTGTAAATTGCGCTATAGACTGCGGTAGAGCGAGGGTGGCAAAGGATAGTATGATTACAATCTGGGATATAAAAATCACAATCGGGTTTACGATAATAGAGAGAAGTGATACCACACCAAAAACCTCAGATATTATCGGCATCGTTGCAAGGGTACACACTACAGATATTACAACGGAGTTTGAAACAGCGTTGACAATAGGATTTTCGCCACGCAGCATATCACATAGCGGTTTGCCCACAAATATTATACCCGCTACAGCACAAAAAGAGAGGCTAAAACTGATATCAAAAAGGGCTGTCGGCTCTATGGAGAGCATTATAAAGGCGGCAAAGAAGAGTGAGTTTGCTGCCGAGTGAACGCCCCTTGTATTTAGAGATAGTTGCAGGGTAGAGAACATTATCGCCGCACGAATAGCACTTATCGGATAACCACAAAGGGCGACATATATCCAGATACAAACTACAATGGCAACAGATTTTACTCTGTCTCCCCTCCAAAACAGCACCAAGGGCAGCAAAAGCAGGTTGAGCAACAGAGCCACAATACCCACATGCAGTCCCGACACGGCAAGAAGGTGTGATACCCCGACATTGGAGTAACTCTGCCTTAAATCTCTATCAAAATACTCTTTTGAGCCGAGAGTCATAGCAAGGGCTATCTTTTTGCCTTCATTATCCGGGAGAAGTTTAGAGAGCCGCCTTTTGGCTTTGTGATGCAGGCTCTCATCAAGGGTAGGAAAGTAGGCAAAACATCGGTGCTTGCTAATGTTTATGCCTCCTAAGTATCCTCTGCGCCACATCATCTGCTCGTATCTATTGCTCTGGTCGGAAAAATCTCTTAGGAGAGCTCGCGCACTTATAATATCGCCATGTTGAGGGGTAAGTAGTGAGTCGGTTGTAAGTAACACCTTGCCACTGCACTTTTTGCCGTCAGCCATTAGAATTTTAGCCGTAGCAGAGTTAAAATCTTTGCGCTTAACAGGCTCGCTGGAGACCTTGACGATAAACTCTACGGGATGAGAAATGTGTAGCGGCTCAGGAGCGTTTATACTCTGTACAAAACCACCCAAACAGATGCCAAAAAGGAGAATAAACCCTTTTAACAGAAATGCTGCCGCGCCCGTAAGGATAAAAAGTAGAATCCAAACGCCATAGTGCCACTGTAGTAGTGGAGAGACAACAATGCCGATGACAAGCGATAGAAGTATCGCTGCCATCGGCATCTGCCTAAGTTGCTCTTTTGCATGGCGTGTAGAGAAGGTTATCATATTGCAAAGTTACGAAAAATCTGCAATAAACAGCAACCAGCCCGCCTCTACATCTTTATAATCTGCTGGAACTCCATTTTCTACCTCCGACATTGCGCAAACAATAGGAATCATCTGCTCTTTGGAGAGGGTGTCGGGGGCAAAATCTTTGTCAAAGCCTGTACCTAAGCAGACTTTGGATATGTAGCCCGATGTGTTATTCTCAAAAGGTGGTGCATATCGGTTGATAATATCCTCTATTGTTGTGCAGTATCCCCTTACTTTGTAGGTGTGCAATAGTACAAACATGGCTCTGTATCCGTACTCAATGCTCTCAAACTGCTTGAACGCCTTGTCGGTAGATGGAGACCTCTCGCCTTTGTAGCGGGTCTTTGATACTCGGATGTTTCCCGGATTGAGGTTTCTTAAGCCTCGACTTAACCTATTTTTCATCGTTAATTTGTCTCTCTATTCTTCTGTGTAGATATTTTTGCATCCACTCAAAAAGTGGGGCTTCGGATAGTTGTGAGGCATTTTCAAGGAACGACCAAAGCTCTACAGAGCATATAAAGCCTGCAAAGAGTTTGGTTATATTGAGACTCACAAAATCCAAAACACAGCTCTCCAAAATCCACATCATGCCTGTTGCAATAATCACAAAACCCGCTTTGTGGAGTGTTCTCCACGCCTCATGGCTCTCGAAATACCACTTTTTGCCATCTCTTTTTGCCATTTTGCGGGAGGCCGCCACTCCGCTGATAAAGTCTATTGCAATAAAGCAGAGTGCGCAACATATAAGAGGCTTTACGGGAGCAAAGAGCGAGAGGAGCGCAAGTAGAGCCGAATTAAAAAGTCTGAACAAATCCTCCATTTATAGAACAATGTTTTAGTATATCGTGTTTTTGGTCGTACTCCGGATAAAGAGAGCTGTTTTGGCTCAGATGGTCTGAGAGCATGCGCAGTAGTGTCGATGTCCGGTTTTTTAGAGAGAGTTGCAGAGTTTTGAGCGTACTCTGCCAGGCGGCATGAGTATTGTCGCCTTGAGGCATCATCACCCCTGCATCGCCTGTGCGTACATTTAGAGAGGGCTGCAAAAGAGTCCTTACAGCAAAGGCGAGAGCAGGAGCTACAAATTGGTCGAGAAGTGTCGGATAGCCGCCATCAGCAACCTTCTCAACAAGAGCACTACCCATAATGGGGACAAGAAATCTGTGCGTGGCTGCGGCAATATCTGCATTAGTAACTCTTTGCGGAGAGATAAACTCCTCGCCTCCAAAGGCTAAAGATATTACTGTTTGAGGGGTTATAATTGTCTTCATTATCCAATCTTTGTAACATTGTACTTTGAAATTTCTGATAGGTATGCCTGCTGAGAGCTATCCTCTGGGTCGTAATCCAATCCATCAGCCTTGCGAGCCTCCCAGACCTTCATATATATAGGTTTTGAGCGGGTTGGTGGGCGGTTGATAATCTCCAAAGAGGAGCAGTCGATGCCAAGGATAGAGGAGATAACATTGCGCACAGCCTCCATTATCTCTGCCTGCTCGTTTAGAATTATGGTATTGAGGGCAATCTCGTACTCATGCAGGATTCTTTCAGAGTTAAAACCTGTGTTGTAATCAAGTCCACTAAGAGAGCGGAACCACGAGTGGGCAATCACAATATCGTTTGTAGCCTGCTCATGGAGCGTCTTCCAATCTGCATCGCTTGTTGCCGATATGGGTACAAAACGGGAGTTGTCCTTCTCGCTGCCATCTTTGACGATAAACATTACCTGTCCAGGTTTGCCTGAAAAGCGTGCCTCGGCATTTCTCATCATCCTCTCGGCATCCAGTTCGTTGTCCACCGTCTCGTCAAGAATCATAATGCCTGAAGGCTGGAAAGAGTTGTCAAGGCGGGAGATATTCCAGCGGTCTGTCTTGTAGGCTATTGCACTCACTCCCAAACCTGCAATATATGGTGGAACGCCGTAGTGAGAGAAGCCCGGCTCATAATCCTTGTAGTGGATTATTGAGCGCAGTGTGCCATCTTTAGCCTCCTCAAAGGCGGGGTATAGTGGCAGCGAAACAGCATCTTTCTCAGTGAAATGTTCCCAATCGTGGTGTAGCAGAATATGCTTTGAGTCTTTTGCTACGCGACACTTTGTTGCATCCTGATGATATAGCGACAAAAAGGAGTGAGACGGATTTGTAACAATCTCAAGGAAGGCATTGCCGAAGAGCGACTTGTCAAAGGCTATTTTGTTGATAATCTGCCTTAGAGTCTCTCCACGGGCATTTACCCTCTCTATAAAAGCTCCTAAAACCAGATTGTCGGCATTGTATGAGAATCCTTTGCCGGTAATATAGTTTGCCTTGTCATTTATAATGCGACGATGGGTTGTAGAGCATCGAGAGATTGTTGATAGCAGCTCAGGCAGACGGTTATCGCTGCCCCAACGCCAAAATTGGCGACTCTCGACAATATTTGAGTGTTGAGAGTAGGGGTCGGGTAGGGTGGAGACCGTGCCACAGATAGTTGTTGTTTTCATTGTTTTAGAGATTAAGTGATGTGTCTGTTGAGCGAAGGGTTAATATTACGGTAGGAATATGCTCAGCACTGCTTCCAGAGTCAACTTCGATGCTTAAGAGTCGGAGAGGTTGGGTGTTGAGGCGGTTTTCTGAGTAACCTACTCTTACTGAGTTATTGTCGTTGAGGATAACCTCTGCCACAACACCTTCGTATGATGCGCGACGGATAAACTCGCTGTCTAACCATGCTGCTGCATCCTTTTTACAAGCAACAAGTTTTAGAGTATGTTCTACGGTGCATACTCCCGACTCTGCTTTTAAGGTCTGGTTGTATGTTGAGCGGCTGTCAATTAGCTCAACCGAGATGGCGGCTGATTGACTTGCCGCATCGGCGGCATGAAGAGAACACTCTGCTATGCCGCCAATCGGTTTGTAGTCCATATTAGGTAGTGCTTTTCTAATATGTTGTGTAGTAGAGAGAAACCAATCGCTGGTCGATAACCTCTGCACCGGCAAGGAATACGGCACGCTGACGATTCTCCATCTGGTCAGGGTTATACCACATTCTTACCTCGTTCTCTGGCATGTCGGCAGTATTTAGTGCAAGCACCATGTTGCGACGGTCTGTAAGCAGGCAGAAAGATGAGAACTTCTTTATCGCATAGACGCCAAGTGGAACCTCTATGATAGGAATACCGTGGTAGTAGAGTGTCTGATGACCGTTGATAGTATCCAAATACGCTGAATCGGTGCCCTTGCTGTCAAGCTCCTCGATGTACTTATTGTAGATATCCGGGCTGACAAAATATACCAACTGACCATCGGAGCGGAGATTGTGAAGCTCTGTTGTTGCGTCTTTCCAACAGGTTGCAAACATCTCTGTAGCTGTAGGCAACTCTTCTGGGTCCTCAATAGCCTTTGCGATAACATCCTCATCGCCGGCAAATGAGTTGAGAATTGAGCGGAAGAATCCGTTGAAAGTTCTGAGGTTAGAGATTTCGCCCGACTCGTCTCCAAGCCACATTGTCGCACGCACAGCCTCGGCAATTGCTTTGCGGAATAGCTCTGTTTCAGCCTTCTCAAGCTCAGTGCCTGTAAGGTCGCCCATGTTTACATCTGAGCTGTTTACAATCTTCTCGTAAACCATTGAGAAGTAGTCCTCGGCAGCGAAACACATCTCTGCCTTAACTTTGCGCATAGCTATCTCTTTCTGGTATTTTACGGCATTTGAGCCTCCGTTCCAGCCGGTTGTGAACTTCTGCAATACATAGCCAGGCTGCTCCCATACCTGTACGGTAGTCGGCATAGGCATATTGTAGATTACTCGGATGCCCAAATCTTTGGCACTCTCTCCGCAAAATGATGGACGGAAAAAGATGTTCTCAGCCTCAGTTCCTGTGTAGATTTTTGGATTTTCGATAAGCATAGTTTTTTGTTTTTTAGGTTAAAAAATAGGTTTTGTTAGGAGCTGTTTGAATCTGTTTACAAAACAGCCTCTTAATGAAATGCAGCTACATCACGATTGTATGCTGCGGCGTTGGATTTTGGGTTGCAACCCTCTATCTTAGGGTCTTCAACCTCTTTGGTGTAGCTCTCGTCTGCGCTACGCTGTCCCTCGTCAAGGGCAATTAAGGAGAGTGAAAGTAGCTCCTGCTTTTTAATTGATGCCGATGTTTTAGGCTGTTTGCCCTTCGTCTCATCCCTCTTTAACCCCAACCAAGAGGCAATTCGGGAAATAAGAGACTCTGATGTGGCTGTGTCTGCAGTAATAATTGTATCTGCAAGTCCCGCCTCAAGAGCCTGCTCGGCGGAGAGCCACTCGCCATTTCCGTTGTTTCTGTTCATGAGATTTGTAAAATGCTCGCGACTTTTACCTGAACGAGTGGCATAAATGTCGGCAATTTTGCTGTCGCACAATTTTAGTAGCTCTACCTGCTTCTCAATCTCTGCCGCATTACCCTCTGTGGCGCAGGAGCAGTTGTGAATAAGGTATAGGGCGGTTGATGCTATTTCGCGACACCCCTCATTTGCCGCCTGAGCGATAATTGTTGCCGCGGAGGCTGTATATCCGAAACACCTTGTTGTGATGTGCGCATCAAGCTCTGATAGAGCCTCATAGATTAAAAGCGCATCGTTTACATCCCCACCGGCAGAGCGGATATTAACCACCACAAGTGGAGCAGATACCTCCTTTATCTTTTCGATTTGCTCTTTAAGAGCTTTGTAGGTTGTGGCACTGCCTGAAGACTCCTCTACGCCAATAGTCCCCTCAATATCTATTGTGCAGGTTGTGGCAGATGCCGAGATTTTAATACTGTTCATTATTTTTGCTTTTTGTAGATTATGGAACGGATTTTTTCGTAAGAGCATGCAAAGTCAAATGCTACCTGGTCCATGGCCCTGCATTTTGGCATGCCGCTCTGTATAAGTCTTTTGTAACTTCTCTCTATGGCTAATCTTTCGACACCTTTTTTGCTTAGTAACCCCATCTCCCAGAGAGTATCTATTACTTGGCTGCCAGATAGTTTTTTTAGAGATTTTTTTACCTCTGCAACTACCGCAGTTTCGCATTTTGTCATACACTGAAAGGCTATTTTAACTGTATAAATGTGCATAGAGCTTCTCTGTGCTGAGGATTGTAGCTCTTTATGCTCTCGATACGATATATGCCACTCTGGCCAAAAACAGTGAGCTTAAAGTTGTCCCTTACGGTAGGGTTATCGCCTTGAGCTTTAAGTAGTTGAACTATCTGTAGAGGTGTGATTTTGAGCGTGGCAGAGAGTCGCTTGCCGTTGGCAATACGCTCCATCGACTTGTCAAAATATTGATGCAAACCCGTAACACCGTCTCTATCTTCATAGCAGAGGGTAAAACCTTTGGTATCTTTGTTTCCGGAAAAGTGGAAGGCTGCTAACGGATAGATAGGCTCATTTATAGGGCTGCCCCAATTTTCACCCTCAGGGAGTGGTTTTATTCCTGCGTAGCGGATAATATTCGGGGTAAATGGTGCATCCATTGAGCCTTCGGCGGCTTTGTCTCCAACTTGAACAAGCGAAGCTGAGGGTGCTACGGCATATACATTTTCAGAGTTTACGGCTGTGGTAAATAGCGGATTTGTAATCAGATTGGTGGTGTCTGTAGCTCCGAAGGTGGGATTTTCTACGCTCCAGACTCCTAATTCGGTATCAAAGAGTTTGTTATACTTCTCTGTGGCAAAATTTCCTGATTTGTAGCCAAATTTTCTCCATTGTGCTTCACCAATTCCCATATCGGAGATTGTTATAGGCTTGGAGTAGTCTATTTTGTGGCTCCAATCAAAGACTCTGTCGGTATATAGCTCTTCAAGTGGCTCAATAATTACACTTTTTGTCTCCTCGTCTGTGAAAATTGCAAGGTTAAACATGGTGCATATAGCCTCTAAAATCTCAATTAGCCAAATATCGTTGTGCGAGATATCTTTGAAGGTTATATTCGAGCCATATCCGGGTACGGTTGAGAAGTAAGGCTTTAGCGAGCAGGCCGTTGTAAGGGTAATCTCCATGCCCTCTTCAGCACCACTTATCCATAACTGACTAAAGTTTATAACACCTCCTGCAGCAATATCTTGAGGTGGGATTCTAATATCCGTAATAACCTCCGTTTTACCACATTGAGCCACCCAACCTGGATATAGGGCCCAATCAACCTCGATGTCTGTTTTCTCTCCAATCATCAACTCTAAAGAGCATACAGGAGTACAATTTTCAGGCATCGTAACATCTACAAACACATCCTCGATACTCTTCTGTAGAAGCACCTCTCCGCTTTGTGCATCTTGTACCTTAAAGAGGTAGATATTCCCTTCAGTGTGTCCGAAGATTGCCAAATGATACTCAAGCCCTGCAATTAAACTATTTTTGTGGTCCTCAAAGGTGTTTGCTATGGTAAAATCTGCACAGACGCCGGGGTTGGCCTCTATGTGGTTAAACCCTTTAAGAGTCTTTCTGCTCTCGATTTTGTAGGATGTTATATACTCTAAGTGGAGAATAAATCCCACTTTTGCCGCTATTGGACTCTTGAAGTAGATATAACCATTTTTATCTTTCCCAAAGCAGTTGCTTGTTGCAAAGGTGTCGTACATAATTTTGCCATTGTGGTCAATGGCTGTTGGGTCGGCGGTATCGACAACATTTCCTAAGGAGTGCTCGGTTGTGTTGCCCGGCGTAAGCCACACTTTTCCCTGATAGTTGGCAATTGCGGTTGCAGGAGATGCTCTACGGGCAAAAAAGTCGAGCAGACTCTTCTGATGTGTGGTATCAGCGGAGGAGTATTGCCCACTAAACATCAACTGTTTGAACTCTGAACTCATCAGAAAATCACTCTTCACGGTATATCCCTTGAAAATCTTGTTAAATACCGCATCAACAGAGATGAAGGGGTGAAAATCGTCTGTAGTCATAATCTGCTCCAATGGGGCATCAGAGTAGTTGGAGTATTGCATCGAATATCTGTTTCTCAGCACGGGTAGAAATCTGACAGGTGTAATTCCACTCCAAGTCTGTATCATATCCTCTGGTGTGAGCGTGGTTGAGAGTGATATGCCACAACTCCTTAGTGATGTTTTGGATGCACTTTTTGCCCATCTTACAGATGCTGAGACTATGCGCAGCGTGTATTCTCCGGAAAAAGATGATGTCGAAGAACTCGATATTAAAAAGACTGTGCCCTCAAAGAGAACAATGCCATCGGCCTCTACTTTGGCTGTGTGGTGGTTGGAGTTGAAACGCGCGGTGGCATGCATATCTCTCAGAGTCCCGAATATAGCATCTGTTGTAGGTGTGGACTTTACGGTAAGAGTTATCTCTCTACCGCTGCGCATGCTTTGGGGATTAACCAAGTCGGAGCTGTCAAAAGCTATCGGGATGCTCTTTATTGTGCATTGCCCACAGTAGTTACCATCTACAAATAGTCTCATAGTGCAACCTCCTCTCCAAGCTCTGTAAAGGTGATGGATAATGAGGAGATATTACCAAAGTTGTGGTACTTGATATCGCTCTGCCCGACAGTAACTTCATTAAACACTCCATCCTCCTCAAACCACACCTTTGGGGCGGCTATAATGGCGGCTAAGCCTTCAAGTGTAGCATCTGTCAAACCCTCGGATACAAGGGTGTAAATCTTTGATTTTCTCAATCTGATGGTCTGCAACTGCCCCAAACTGTTGGTTGTTGTGTGGCGGACAACTTTTAGCTCTTTCGACTTAACAACAGGGAAAGTGTATCTCTCTATTGTACCCTTGTCAGAGACCCAAACAACCCTTTGTGAGCCTTTGTATCGAGGGATGAGATTGTAGCTTACACTCTGTGAAAGAGAGTCGTTAAAGTATATTTTTACAGTTAGTTCCCTTGTTGAGGGGCTGAAATCGGCTGTGTTAATATGCAACTGAGCGACTCCAAGTGTGGAGAATAGTTCCAGAGAGAGGCTATCCCCTGCATCGGAGGTTATCTCTGCTGTAATGGTTGTCTGTGGCGGGGCGTATATCCTTAAGTCATCCTCCTCTTGGTAGGATATGTTGCGAGACAGGGATAGTGATGTGTGTACACCATGGCTTGTCTGCTCTAAATTGTTGCAGACAATCAGAGTGTCTGAAATCTCAAGATTTATAGCATCAGAGACGGTTATATAGTAACTCTCGGCATGGCACTCTTCGAGTCGTGATGCTCCGGTAAGGGGTTTTGTGGAGTCCAAGGAGCGATTGATGTATGGAGCTATGTCAATTACGGCTTCGGTTATATTAGAGAGGCTCTTTGTGCCTATCACCGTGTTGCTTGTGGCATTAAAAATATCTACCGTAATATCCGTAGCCTCGTCTGACTGAATAGTAAATAGCAACCCTTGAAATATGGGGGTAAAATCATTTGAGGTCTTTGAGATGTAGAGCATAATGGAGATGTTGTTGAAAAGGTTTTCTAAAAGATTGTGATTACATCCGCCGTGGCAATAGTCCCGATGCTGCCGTGAGGCATTACACGAGTAAGAGAGTCGAGTTGTAGATTTTTGATAAGGGCAACCTGTTTGTTTGAAGATAGTTGAGAGAAGATATCAAGAGCATCAGTCTGTGATTGTGAGATAATTAAACTCCTCTCCTCAGCTGTAAGATTTGCGGCCCTGTGTAGTAGTTTTAGAGTTACTCTGTAGGTTATTCGACCATGTTTACTACCCTCTATTGAGCGAAATTGCGGAAATTCAAGCAGAGCGACAGATTTTTGCGAACTTGTCAGAGGGGGTTGTTCGTGGACAGAGATATGGGGCGAATATCCAAAATCTCTGCAAAGCTGCTGCACTGCCTTGACAAGATTGTTACTGTTCATAGGCAGAAGTATTGAAAAAGTTGTTAATAAAATGTGTAATATTGATGATAACTACACCTTAGATTGTGATTATCAATAGATTATTGCTGTTGAAAAAGTTATCAAAATTGAAGATGTTTATGTTGATAACTTTCGATTGACAGTGCAAATATACAACAAAAAAAGTCGTTTGTCAAGAGGTTGAGATAAAAATTTGAACACTTTTTCAATCTTTGAACACATAACTAATTCATGCATAATATGTTGCGTGGGGCTAAAAAATGCACTTTTTCTAAAAAAAATACCTTTTTGGGCACACTCTGTGCAAAAAAGTTGTATCTTTGCGTAGATAAAAGTGTAATTTTATGGACGGCGATGGGTATCAATGCAAAAATAGCTGCAATATCGTATCTCAATACGATACCCTTCCTTTATGGAATCAGGCACGAAGGTAGTCTTTGCGCCCAGCTCTCTATTGCCCCACCTGCACAATGTGTTAACGAGTTTATGGATGGTAAAGCTGATATTGCTTTGCTCTCTGTTGCTGCCGTTCCATCACTTACAAATGCTGAGATAATAACAGACTACTGTATCGGTGCATCATCGGCAGTAAGAACCGTTGTTGTGGTTGGCAATACTCCAATTGATAAGGTTCGTCGTATCTGGATTGATTGCCACTCCCGCACCTCTGTACAGCTTGTGGGATATTTGGCTCAGCACCGTTGGAAAATTGCTCCTCAGTGGCTACTGCTTGAGGATTATTCGCTACTTGATAATCCTCAGCAAGGCGATGCTTTTATGATTATTGGCGACAAGGTCTTTAATTTTGAGAATCGTTTTGCCTATAGCTATGACCTTGCCGAGGAGTGGATTTCTCAGACTTGTTTGCCTTTTGCTTTTGCCGTATGGGTTGCTCGCAAAGGGCTATCTTATGAGGTACACGATGCCCTTCAAAGAGCTCTGACTTTTGGTGTCGAGCATATCTATGAGGCTATCCTTGAGAGTGATTTTGCAGATAGAAGTTATGCCTATGACTATCTGACAAGAAATATAGACTATCTATTTGATTCACAGAAACATAAAGCACTTGAAAAGTTCTGGGACTTCGGGCTTAAAGTTGAGCCTAAAGTCAACCCCGGCTGAAGGGAATAGGCAGAGAAATCTGCACACCGTCTGGACTATGATGAAAGTTTTTAATTGCTAATCAAAAAACAGATAGGAGGAACTACAAGTGATTACAATTTATCTCAAACAATACAATAAGATTATCCGTAACGCCGACACAGAGTTGTTCGACGATTTGGGTTTTGATGATATCCTCTGGATTGATATGTTGCAGCCAACCATAAAGGAGCAGAAGGCTGTTGAGAACTTTATGGAGATAAGTCTTCAAACCCGTCAGCAGGTCGAAGAGATTGAGTCCACCTCAAAGTATTCGGAGATTGAGAATGCGATAATCTCAAACAGTAACTTCTTTGTTCCTGTAGGAGGTGAGGGCTTTGAGGTCGAGCCTGTATCGTTTATTCTCTCAAACGAGGGTGTACTTGTCTCTGTGCGTCAGGCGGAGATGCGTACCTTTAGAGAGGCTGAGAAACGCCTGCAGATGAACTATCGCAACTACTCGACAGGCTATCATATCCTTATCTCGCTCCTTGAGGTGAGAATTGACTTTGATGCCGACCTTGTCGAGATGGTTAGCCGTCAGGTATCATCACTAAGTAAAGATATTAACCGAGAGGAGAGCATTGACAAAGAGGTTATCCAAAGAATCAACACCCTTCAGGAGCGAACCATGGTGCTTCGAGAGAATATCTTTGACCGCCAGAGAGTTTTGTCAGGCATCCATCGCTCGGAGCGTTTTCCATACGATATATATCCACGATTGCAGCTTATGATAAAGGATGTAAGTTCACTTATCAGCCATACAGACTTTACCTTCCAGCGTCTGGACTATATTCAAGATGCGGCACTTGGTCTTATCAATATTGAGCAGAACGAGGTTGTTAAAATCTTCTCTGTGGCAGCCGTAGTTTTCCTGCCTGCGACCCTTGTGGCAAGTATCTATGGTATGAACTTTAAGTTTATGCCTGAACTTGATTGGGTGAAGGTTTTGCCAAATGGCTGGACGGTGCCTGTGGGTTATCTCTTTGCTTTGGGTCTGATGATTCTTGCATCTGGCCTTACTATGGGGTATTTCAAATATAAAAAGTGGTTGTAATATGCAGACGATTACTATTACAAAAAGCGTTGCCGTTGTTGCAAATTATGATGTTCTTGTTTTAGGCGGCGGCCCTGCTGGAGTCTTTGCTGCTCTTGCCGCTGCGCGTCAGGGTGCAAAGTGTGCTATTGTTGAGCAGTATGGATTCTTGGGAGGCATGGCAACTGCTGGTCTTGTGATGCCGCTCAGTGTCTTTACATACCAAAATAAGAGAGTTATAGGTGGTATTCCGTGGGAGTTCTTAGAGCGTCTTGAGGCTATGGGTGGCGGATATATCGAAAAACCACTTGGTAATGTGGCTTTCGACCCTGAACTATATAAACTCTGCATGCAACGCATGGTGCTTGAGGCGGGAGTGGATTTGTATATGCACTCATACCTCACAGGCTGTACAATGGGCGACAATGGAACAATTCAGTGTGCTATTATCGAGAATAAAAATGGCACAGAGGCTCTTGCTGCTAAGGTTTTTGTTGATTGTACGGGCGACGCAGACTTAGCGGCCATGGCGGGCGTACCTATGCAACCGCAAAATGGAGAGCCACTGCAACCTCTCTCTACATATTTTGTCCTTGCAGGGGTAGATACCTCCTCGCCACTCATCTCAGAAGCTATGCACCATAATAAACAGGGCGTTAATTGCCACTGCTTGCCTATAAGAGAGTACCTTCTTGAGCATGCTGAGGAACTAAACCTTCCAGAGTTTGGCGGACCATGGTTCTGTACTACACTACACGATGGCTGCGTGGCTGTAAATATGACTCGAGCAGCTGGCGATGCATGTAATAATAGAGACTATACAGCCGCCGAGTGCCGCCTGCGTGAAGATGTCTATCGTATGGCCGATTGCTTGCGTAATAACTTCAAAGAGTTTGAAAACTGCTATGTTTCGGCTGTCGCTACTCAGGCGGGAATCCGTGAGACCCGACGCATCAAAGGTGTACATACCATGAGCGCAGAGGAGTATATCTCCGGCTACCAATATACAGATAGTATCTCTCGTGGCGCACATCCTATAGATATTCACGCTACAAAAGGTAATAGCCAGGTTACACACTTCCTTGAACAGGCTGCTTATGTCCCTTATCGCGCACTTATAGCCGAGAATTTTCCCAATTTACTTGTCGCAGGCCGCTGTATCTCAGCAGACCGCAAAGCCTTTGCCTCAATGCGAGTTCAGGCGAGCTGCATGGGCACGGGACAGGCGGCAGGAGTGGCGGCGGCAATGTGTGCTGCATCAGGCTGCACAGTGCAGAGTGTGGATATAGACTCTTTGGTAAGCAAGTTGAGAGAAATCGGCGCAGAAATTTAGTAAAAAAGAAAAGAGTCCGACCAAAAATTTTAGTCGGACTCTTTGCTTGTTACTCAAGTTTATTACAGTCTCTCCAACTTAACAGTGAAGTGGCGCATAAGCTCGGTCTCCCAAACGATTTTCACACCGCGAGTAATCTCATTTCGGCGGTCAAATACATTTTTCAGAGCCACTGCGATAACATCCATGTGGTTGTTTGTATATACTCGGCGAGCAACACAGAGGCGGAGCAAATCCAGACCACCAAAGCGGTTTTCACGAGTTACAGGGTCGCGGTCAGCAAGGATATATCCAATCTCACAACCACGCACGCCGGCCTCAAGATACAGCTCTACAGCAAGAGTCTGAGCAGGGAACTCCTCCTTTGGTACAGAGGTAAGAACCTTTGATGCGTCAACAAATATTGCGTGGCCACCTGCAGGACGCTGATAAGGGATGCCAAACTCATCAAGACGAGCTGCTAAATACTGTACCTGACGAATACGAGTATCGAGGTTGTCAAACTCAGTATTCTCGTCAAGACCGATAGCAAGAGCCTCCATATCGCGTCCGTTCATACCTCCGTATGTCAGATAACCCTCAAATGGGATACAGAAACGCTTTGCACCCTCATACCAATCCTCGTGGCGAGTTGCAATAAAACCACCCATATTTACAATACCGTCTTTCTTTGCAGACATTGTCATACCATCTGCAAGAGAGAACATCTCACGAACAATCTCCTTGATTGTCTTGTCGGCATAACCCTCCTCGCGAGTCTTGATAAAGTAAGCGTTCTCAGCAAAACGAGCAGAGTCGAGGACTACGCGCTTGCCATACTTGTCAGCTACAGCACGCACAGCACGCAAGTTCTCCATAGATACAGGCTGACCACCGGCGGTGTTGTTTGTAACGGTTACGATAATAAACGGAACCCTCTCGTGATGCTCTGCCAAAGCCTTCTCAAGCTTTACAGGGTCAACATTACCCTTGAAAGGAATCTCAAGCTGAGTATCCTTTGCCTCGTCTATTGTGCAATCAAGAGCAGTCGCCTTACGAGACTCAATATGACCCTTTGTGGTGTCAAAGTGTGAGTTTCCTGGAACAACATCGCCCTGCTTTACAAGGTGGCTGAAGAGTACATTTTCAGCTGCACGACCCTGGTGTGTAGGGATGACATACTCAAAACCTGTAATACGATTTATTGTCTCTTTGAGGTGGAAGAAAGATGTTGAGCCTGCATAGCTCTCATCACCCATCATCATAGCAGCCCACTGACGGTCAGACATCGCACCTGTACCTGAGTCTGTCAAACAGTCAATATAAACCTGATCTGCACGAAGCTGGAAGAGGTTGTAGTGCGCCTCTTTCATCCACTGCTCACGCTCTGCACGCGTACTCTTACGAATTGGCTCAACCATTTTGATTCGCCAAGATTCTGCAAAAGGTAATTCCATGATTTTTTCTCTTTTTAATTATTATTTAATGTTTGTCTATTCTAATTTTCACAAAATTATAAATTTTTGCACGGTTTTCGCAACTTTTTTATGAAAAAGAGATAAAATATACAGAAAATGTATGTAAATACAATATTTTGTATTATATTTGCGTTGTACAATTAAAGAAAACCAATAAAAACTAATACTATGAAACGAATTTTCGCAATTTTATCTATTATTCTTGTCTCGGCTTTTGTTGCAAAGGCAGACGAGCGACCAATTGAACTTAAACAGATGCCAAAAAATGCACAACAGTTTGTGGCACAACACTTTGCAAGCGTACCTGTAATGTACGCAACCGTTGACAGAGAGCCACTTGATACCGACTATGAGCTTCGCCTTGAGGATGGCACAAAGATTGACTTTGACGGCTCAGGTCGCTGGACAAGCGTCTCAAATAAGCGCGCCGGCGTCTCTCCAAAGCTCCTTCCGGATACAATCACCTCCTATGTAACCAAAAACTATCCTCAGGCTCATTATATTAAAATTGAGCGCGAGAGTAAAAGCTACGAGGTAAAACTCTCTAACGGTATCGAGCTTGAGTTTTCGCTGTCGGGGAAGCTTATAGGATTTGAGGACTAAAATTTGTTGTGAAAACAGCACAACTACTTCCGCTAACAAAAAAGTGCCGACAATGAGCAGTACAAGAGTACAGCCCATCGTCGGCATTTTTGCCGAGCGTTGCATCTACGCCCTTCTAAGCACAAATGGGAAGGTGCTTTAAGTACCACTCTGACGACAAATTGGGTGCTTTAATTTTGGCGCGCGTCCCTAAGGACCTTAGAGACCCTAGAGTCTCTAATGACCCTATTGTTGCGCAAAATCCCTTCTGCGCTATAGCATACCTCTCTAACCATTTAGAACTCTAAAAAAGATAGACTCCGCAGGTCTGGCAACGAGCGGAGTCCCGATATTAGGTTAGTTAGGTTAATGAGCAGTGGGAGAACCCCACATTTGTACCACAAAAGTACAATCTTTTTATTAAAATGCAAACTTTTTGCGAAAAATTTTAGCAAAAAAGCAAAAATTCCTATTTTTTTATAATAAAAACGGCTGTGCAGTTTATTAAAATTGATATTTTTAATAAACAAAAAAGTCTGCACAATAAAGAGGTTGAATATTGATATTTTTGTGTACATGTTATGAGATTGAGTAATTTAAGTTGACAAAAATAAAATAGTGGCTAATTTTTAGCCACTATTTTATTTTTATTAGGAATAATCTTGTTACTCGACAACGATTGTTGTACCAAGCTCATAAACAAGGTTTTCAACATTTGCTTCCTCTGTGTTTGCAACAACAGTAGTTGAAGCCAAGTTTGCAGCGGTAACAGCTGTGCCGTTAAGAGTTACACCCTTCAAAACAATAGGAGACTCCTCTGTACCAAGAGTTACTGTCTTTTGGTTATTAGTTTGTCCACCTACAAGAAGGGCTATGCCTATATCTGATGTAACATTACACTTCAGGATTGTGCCAGAG
Source organism: Alistipes sp. (assembly GCA_017507075.1). Lineage (GTDB taxonomy): Bacteria > Bacteroidota > Bacteroidia > Bacteroidales > Rikenellaceae > Alistipes. The sequence continues at coordinate 34,165 of JAFWBN010000053.1, forward strand.
TGAGTTTGTTGTGTATTTCCTACATCGCCAATAAATGCTGTAGCAATAGAAGTGCCGGTAGCATTGCTCAAACTTACATTACCATAGTTTGCGCAATCAACAGTGTTACCACCACCAAGACCAGCAATGCCGGCTGCACTACATATTTTAATCAGACCAGAATCAGCATCTACAGAATTTCCATATCCGTTTTCATTTATTACATTGCCATAGTTGACACACTCTGTTACAGTTCCTCTTAGTGTTCCACAGAGACCACCCATGCGAATAGGTAAACAGCAAACAGACTTAACCTCTCCACGGTTTACGCAAGCCTGCATAGTAAAACTTGTAGAGCTGTTATAACTACCAACCAGACCACCTACATATTGGAATGCAGCTTCGCTAATATCTTTAGTAGCACCTAAATCAACATCTCCCCAATAAGTTCCCTCGCGAAGAATAATATTACCCTCGTTAGAGCAGTTGCTCATAGTCTTGCTTTTTGCAAGATAGTGGAAACCAACAACACCACCAAGGTAAACCTGTGAGCCGCCTGTTACATCAACTTTTCCATAGTTGTGGCAGTTTGTTACATTACCGCAAGGCTCGCCAACAACGCCAGCAACACCAAAACGGCAAGTTCCATTAGGGTTTACAACAACAACATCGCCATAGTTATTACAGTCAGAAATGTCAGCAGTACCACCATTTGCAACATTACCTACGCAACCAAAGCAGCCTCCAAATACAGGCCAAGACTCACCACCTGCGGAAGTAGCAGTATCACCAGCCTTTCCAAATTTATTACCTATAACGGTTATTTTGCCATAGTTCTCACAGCCTTTAACAGCCTTTGATACATAACCGGCAATACCAGCAACTGCAGGACGAGTTGTTTGTCCTTCTCCTACATTAAGGTTAATAGAGCCATAGTTCTGGCAGTCGTTAATATTACAAGCTGTGTAACCAACTATACCACCTATATTTGCATATGCACCAGTACCACCTATAACAAAGTTGTAGGTAACAGTACCATTGTTAATACAGTTTTGAATCACGCCCTTAGAGTTGCATGCACCGCTAATACCACCCAAATATATATTTTTACTTGTACCCTCAACAGTAACTGTAATATCTCCATTATTGATACAGTTCTCAACAGCGATATTTGCAGCTGCAGACATAGATGTATTACCAACAACGCCACCGAAATAGTCAGAAGAACCTGTAATATTAGGAATAGTAATTGTTATATCACCGTTGTTAGTACAGTTAGATACTTTACCTGCACCTGAAGAGTAACCAACAATAGCACCAGCTTTGTACTGAACACCAAGGTCGCTCTCACGATTAAGGGTAATGTCTGCATTGTTTACACAACCATATACTAAACCTGTATTTGAATCTGTAACAAATCCGATAAGGGCAGCTGCTGTGATTTCAGGAAGTGTAAGAACACAACTTTCATCAATAGTAAGGTTCTTGATTGTACCGTTATTCAAAGTGAACAGACCCTCAGAAGAGGTCCAGTTCTTAAGAGCATAACCTTGACCGTCAAAAGTTCCATTGAACTCTGCTACAGGAGTAATTGTAACACCTGTCATATCAATGTCTGACTCAAGAACAACTGTGCCTGTAAATTCAGCAGTTGCCTGTTCCATTACAGCTACAAGTTCAGTTGCGTTTGCTACAGATACAACGCTCTGAGCTGAGCCTTCGTAAGCAAGATCCGGAAGAACATATAGCTGTGCTCTCTCAACCTCGATACCTGTTTTACCGATGGTCTTAGTCATTGCCTTGCCTGTAGTGTCGATAGCCTTAACGGTAAAGCCCTGAGCATACTCGCCTGCAGGAACTGCAACAACGATTTCAGCCACGCCGTCTGCAGGCTCAACGCCCATAATGCGGATAATGCTCTCGCCTGCAAGTGGAGTAACAGCTGCACTCTTGTAGTCAACAGTAAAAGTACCTGAGATAGCCTCGCCGGCGGTAGCAGATACATAAACCTTGCTTACAGCAGCTGCATCACGAAGAACAATCTTCAGATAGCCATATACATTGTTAAGAGCAACGCTTGTTTTTGTCTCATTATGCTCAGCATAGCCCACCAAGATAGATGTATCAGGAGCAAAAGAGCCCTCGGTGTAGCCCTGAACAACAGGAATAGTGTAAGTGTTATTTCCGCTGAAATTTGCGTCAAGAAGCTCGGCAGGGTAGAATACTGAGTAGTCCTCAGCGACAGCTACGCCCTCAAAAGTAGCACCTGCTGTGCCAACTGCTGCTGCTGGAATAGCAGCCTCTTTGCCATTGATGGCAACTTTGTCGCCCTCGCTCCAAAGAATGTTCACTCCGTCAAGATAGGTACGAGTCTGGTCGAGTGAAACAGAAAGAGATGTTTTAACTGTAGGATTAAGTTCTGTGGTTGCATCCTTTGAACAACCTGCGGTA
>JAFWBN010000054.1 GCA_017507075.1 Alistipes sp.
CTATAAAATAGAGCCTTACACTTTCAAGCAAGCTTGAGTGTAGGCTCTATTTTCTACCGCACCACCTACGGTGGTGTTCCCTAAATCCGAGTACAGCGAAACTTAGTTTGTTCTGTTAACGCGCTATTGTATGCCATTTAGGGCTGAAAGCCCGTTGCTATTCAATGTCATGTGTCATTATTCTGCGCGTGCTGACCTTAGCGTCTCTAAGGACTCTAGAGTCTCTAAGGTCCTTAGGGACGCGCGCCCAAATTAAAGCTCCCCCTCCGCCTAATTAAAGCACCGACCCAATTTGTCGTCAGAGTGGTACATCAAGTACCGCCCTATTTGTGCTTAGAAGGGCATAGATGCAACGCTCGGCAAAAAATCCAGCTATGGATAGTACAAAAGCGTACAGCCATTGCTGGATTTTTTTGTTAGCGGAAGCAGGTATGCCCTTATAAGTGCAAATGTGCCGCTATGACGACAAAGAGCGGCAAATTATGCCAAAGCAGATAATTGCTCCTTAATCGCTGCAATCTTAGCCTCTGCATCCGACTGCTTAGCGCGCTCATTGGCAACGACTTGAGCTGGTGCAGAGTTTACAAAACGCTCGTTAGAGAGTTTTTTCATCACAGAGGCGAGGAATCCCTCGTAGTATGCCAAATCTTTCTCAAGTTTTGCAATCTCCTCCTCAATATTTACATTATCGCCCATAGGGATAAAATACTGAGTAGTTTTAACAATAAATCCTGCGTCTGTAGGGTTTTTCTCTGTTACAGGGTTTATTGCCGATAGGTTGCCCATCTTAACAAGTACAGCCTCAAACTCTTTTGGATAGTTTTCATCGACAACAACCTTGAGTTCTACGGCCTCTTTCTGTGGCATATTCTTCTGCTTACGGATATTTCTGATAGCAGACACAGCCTCCTGAAGCAGTGCAAATCGTGCAAGCAGAGCCTCATCTTTAGCCTCAACTTTTGGCATTGGGCTAACCATAATAGATTCACCCTCAGCACGAGGAGCAAGGTCCTGCCAAATCTCCTCTGTTACAAATGGCATAAACGGATGCAGAACAAGCATTAGCTGCTCAAAGAACTCTTTGGTCTGCTCAATCGTCTTACTATCTGAAGGCTGGCCGTATGCAGGCTTTACAATCTCAAGATACCAACCGCTAAAGTCGTCCCAGAAGAGTTTGTAAGCAACCATCAGAGCCTCTGAGATACGATAGTGTGTGAAGTTATCCTCAATTTCTGCAAGTGCAGAGTTGAGTTTTGCGCGGAACCAAGCCACTGCTGCGGCATTATTCTCACTTTGTGCAAGGTTTTGGTCAGTATTCCAACCATTGATTAGGCGGTATGCGTTCCAAATCTTATTTCCGAAATTTCGTCCCTGCTCACAAAGTGCGTCATCAAACATAAGGTCATTACCTGCGCTTGAGCAGAGCATCATTGCCACACGCACACCATCTGCGCCATACTGAGCAATAAGGTCGAGTGGATCTGGCGAGTTGCCGAGCTGCTTTGACATCTTGCGGCCAATCTTATCGCGGACAATACCTGTGAAATATACATTTCTGAACGGCATCTGACCTCTGTACTCATATCCGGCCATAATCATACGGGCAACCCAGAAGAAGATAATATCCGGACCTGTTACAAGGTCGTTTGTTGGATAGTAGTAGTTAATCTCCTTGTTATTAGGATTACGAATACCGTCAAAGACAGATATAGGCCAGAGCCATGAGCTGAACCATGTATCAAGCACATCCTCATCTTGACGAAGGTCTGCAAGGGTAAGTGAGCTGTCTCCGCTCTTCTGCTGTGCAAGAGCAAGAGCCTCTTCTGCTGTAGGTGCTACAACATAACCTCCCTGTGGCAGATAGTATGCAGGGATGCGCTGACCCCACCACAATTGACGAGAGATACACCAATCCTTGATATTCTCCATCCAGTGGCGGTATGTGTTCTTATACTTCTCAGGAACAAAGCGGATAACATCCTCAAGAACCGCCTTGGTTGCAGGTTTTGCAATCTCGGACATGCTCATAAACCACTGCATAGAGAGCTTTGGCTCGATGGCTACACCTGTACGCTCAGAGTATCCTACATTGTTAGTGTAAGCCTCTGTCTTTTCGAGCAAATCTGCAGCAGCCAAATCCTTCTCAATCTGCTTGCGACACTCAAAACGCTCCATACCCACATACATACCAACTTTGTCGTTGATTGTTCCATCGTCATTGAAAATATCAATAGTCTGAAGCGCATACTTCTCGCCAAGCATATAGTCATTTACATCATGCGCAGGGGTAACTTTAAGTGCACCTGTACCAAACTCAATATCCACATAACTATCACGGATAATAGGAATTGAACGGCCTACAAGAGGTACAATAACCCTTGCGCCCTCAGGAATATCCGCATAACGAGGGTCTTCAGGATTCAGACACACCGCAGTATCGCCCAAAATTGTCTCTGGACGAGTTGTTGCAACGATAATATTGCGGTCTGTACCCTCAAGTTTGTAGCGCAAATAGTAGAGCTTACCCTGCGACTCCTTGTATATTACCTCCTCATCCGAAAGAGCAGTCTTTGCAGATGGGTCCCAATGCACCATACGCACACCACGGTAGATTTTACCCTTGTTGTAAAGGTCGCAGAATACCTTGATAACACCCTCTGTACGAGCCTCATCCATAGTAAAGCATGTACGCTCCCAATCACAAGAGGCTCCGAGTTTGCGTAGCTGCTTGAGGATAATACCTCCATGCTTCTCCTTCCACTCCCAAGCATGCGCAAGGAACTGCTCACGAGTAAGAGATGATTTATCAATACCCTCAGCCTTGAGCTTTGCAACAACCTTTGCCTCTGTAGCGATACTTGCATGGTCTGTACCGGGAACCCAGCACGCATTTTTGCCCATCATGCGAGCGCGACGCACCAGCACATCCTGAAGTGTGTTGTTGAGCATGTGGCCCATGTGCAACATACCCGTTACATTTGGTGGCGGAATTACAATTGTATATGGCTCTCGCTCATCCGGTTCTGAGTGAAAAAGATTGTGGTCGCACCAATAGTCGTACCACTTCTGCTCAATCTCCTGTGGAGAATACTTGTCTGCTATCTGCATTGTATAATGTTTTTATGTTATATTCCGATTCAACTTGCAAAGGTACAAAATATTGTTGAAATAGAGAACTATTACAGAGCATTTTTACTCGTGCAAAATGACAGATGACATTTAACGACAATAAATGACAGCTGGCTAAAGCCCTTAATACTGCGCGCACAGCGCGCTATTGTATGCCATTGAGGGCTGAAAACCCGTTGCTATTCTATGCCATTTGTCATTATTCTGCGCGCTGACCTTAGTGTCTCTAAGGACTCTAGGGTCTCTAAGGTCCTTAGGGACGCGCGCCAAGATTAAAGCATCTCTTCCACCTAATTAAAGCACCAATTTGTTGTCAGAGTGGTGCATTTACCACGCTCGCCCTGAGAAACAACGAAGGGCTGTACTTTGTGTACTGCCCTTTGTTGGGGTGAGGGGTAGCGGCAGAAAATGCGCCGCTATCACGGCAAATAATTTGTTGTCAAAAGGTAGTAGTTGCAACGCTCGGCGTTTTTCGAGTCGAAGGGACATACTTTCGTATTTCCCTTTGACGAGAAAAAGGTTAGCGGCAGCAAATGCTGCCTTTTCACAACAAATATATGTTTTTTAGAAAAAAAAGTATTATCTTTGCATGATTGTAACTTCTCGCAGAGAAAACCCTGCGGAGTATATGCAAACGAAAACGATATTAGAGATTATATGGCAAAAAAGACAAAGAGTGATATTTCGATTGACGAGGTGGGTTTTGCACCTGAGATTGCGGACCGCAAATTTCAGGCAATTCCTATAGTTTCGGGTGGCGATGAGGATGAGTTGATGGAGGATGTAAAGCTTCCTGAGATACTTCCGATACTTACGCTGCGCAGTTCTGTGCTTTTCCCGGGTGCGGTAACGCCTATTACTGTAGGTAGGGAGAAGAGTATAGCCCTCGTGCGTGCGGTAAATACTGGAGACGGATTGCTTGGTGCTGTATTACAGCGCAATGCAGAGATTGAGACGCCGACACCTGACGACATGTATCGCATAGGCACAGCGGCACGAATACTGAAGATTTTAGAGATGCCAAATGGCAATTTGACAGTTATTCTTTCAGGTCTTGAGAAGATTGAAGTTGGCGAGTATATCTCAACTGAGCCTTTCTTTAGAGCTAAGGTTTCGACACTGCTCGACTCGGCTCCGGATAAGAACAATCCTGAGTTTAACGCACTTGTAGAGGCTGTTAGGGAGACTGCGCTGAGAATTATCAACATCTCACCAAATCTGCCTAAGGAGGCATCTTTTGCAATTAAGAATATAGACTCTCACCGTGGCACGATAAACTTCATCTGCTCAAATCTTGAGTTTTCGGATGATGACAGACAGTCGTTGCTTGAGGCACCTGGTCTTATGGCACGCTCACGCAAGTTGCTTGAGATACTTATCCGTGAGCAGCAGCTCCTTGAGCTTAAGCAGCAGATTCAGGAGAAGGTAAAGACTGAGATAGACAAGGAGCAGCGAGACTACTACCTGCAGCAGCAGATGCGTACAATACAGGAGGAACTTGGAGAGGATTCCAACTCGGATATAGAGCGTCTGCGAGAGGCTGCATCAAAGAAAAAGTGGAAAAAAGAGGTTGCCGAGCTATTTGACAAGGAGATTGCAAAGCTTGAGAGGTTAAATCCGGCCATTGCAGAGTATTCAATACAGGTTACATATCTGCAACTGATGCTTGACCTTCCATGGGACGAGGTTACAAAAGATAATCTCGACCTTACATGTGCGCGCAAGCAGCTTGATGCAGACCACTTCGGTCTTGAGGAGGTTAAGGAGCGTATTCTTGAGCATCTTGCTGTAATAAAACTCAAGGGCGATTTGAAATCCCCTATTCTCTGTCTCTATGGCCCTCCAGGAGTAGGTAAGACCTCTCTTGGTAAGAGCGTAGCTACGGCACTTGGCAGAAAATTTGGCAGAATAGCACTCGGAGGTCTGCATGATGAGGCTGAAATCAGAGGCCACCGCAGAACTTACATCGGAGCTATGCCTGGTCGCGTTATTGAGACCATAAAGCGTTGTGGCTCTTCAAACCCTGTAATTATCCTTGACGAGGTGGATAAGATGACCGTATCAAACCACGGCGACCCATCTTCTGCCCTACTTGAGGTGCTTGACCCTGAGCAGAACACCACCTTCCATGATAATTACTTGGATACTGAGTATGACCTTTCAAAGGTGTTATTCATAGCTACTGCAAACGATATAGGCTCAATAAATCCTGCCCTCAGAGACCGTATGGAGCTGATAAACATCTCCGGATATATCCTTGAGGATAAGATTCAAATTGCTCAAAACCACCTTATATCAAAGCAGATAGAGGCTCATGGACTCAAGGCTGAGGATATGACACTTTCAGACCAGACTCTAACAAAAATTATATCCGAATATACCCGCGAATCGGGTGTGCGTTCACTCGACAAGCACCTTGCGAAGATTGCACGCCACAGAGCAAAGAATATAGCCTTTGAGGAGGAATATACAGCCGAAATATCCGCTACAGACATTGAGAAAATCTTAGGAAAACCTAAGTTTATCAACGACGAGTACGAGATAAAGGATATGGTCGGTGTTGTTACAGGTTTAGCTTGGACAGCAGTTGGTGGAGATATACTCTACATCGAGTCGTTGCTCACCCCGGGCAAGGGCAAACTCTCACTTACCGGAAATCTGGGCGATGTAATGAAGGAGTCTGCCACAATAGCCTACGAGTGGGTTATGGCACACCACAAAGAGCTTGGCATAGACCCTGTGTTATTTGAGAAGAACGACCTAAATATCCATGTCCCTGAGGGTGCTATTCCAAAGGATGGACCGAGTGCAGGTATTACAATGATAACATCTATCGTATCTACATACACAGGTCGCAAGGTTGCTGAGCGTATAGCAATGACGGGCGAGACAACGCTCAGAGGCAGAGTAACCCCTATCGGCGGAGTGAAGGAGAAGGTGCTGGCTGCTAAGAGAGCAGGCATTACTACAATTTTGCTCCCTGAAGAGAACAGAAAGGATGTGGAGGAGATAAATGCCGACTATGTAAAGGGTATTACCTTCCACTATGTAAGGACAAACGAGCAGGTGCTTGAGCTTGCTTTGCAAAAGTAAATTGAGACTATGAAGTTTATAGCTATTATTCCTGCAAGGTATGCTAGTACCCGATTTCCTGCCAAACCACTTGCCATGCTTGGTGGCAAGCGTGTAATTGAGCGCGTCTATGAGCAGGTAGCAGGTGTTTTGGATGATGCCGTTGTGGCGACAGACGACAGCAGAATATACGATGCAGTAAAGGCTTTTGGTGGCAAAGTTGAGATGACCTCAACAGCACATCGCAGCGGTACTGACCGTTGCTGGGAGGCATATCAAAAGATAGGTAGAGATTTTGATGTTGTGATAAATGTGCAGGGCGACGAGCCTTTTATACAGCCGTCACAACTTGAGGCTCTGAAGAGTTGCTTTAATGACCCTAATACAGATATTGCAACCCTTGTAAAGCCTTTTGCTACAACAGACAGCATAGAGGCTTTAGAGAATCCAAACTCTCCAAAAGTTGTAGTTGACAAGGATATGCACGCGCTCTACTTCTCCCGCTCAGTAATTCCATATCTGAGAGGGGTTGAAAAGAGTGAGTGGCTCAAAAAACACACCTTCTACAAGCATATCGGCATATATGGCTTTAGAGCCGAGGTACTCAAGGCCGTAACCTCACTGCCGCAATCTACACTTGAACTCTCTGAATCTCTTGAGCAGTTGCGCTGGATAGAGAACGGATATAAAATCGGCGTAGGCATCTCCGATGTAGAGACTATAGGTATAGATACCCCAGAGGACCTTGCCCGAGCAGAGGAGTTTTTGAAGTCTATAAACTTGTAAAAATAGCTAAAAACCTAAAAACACTGTAAACTATGAAACGAAACCTTTTGGCACTGTTTATGGCAGTAGCACTTACAGTAACAGCTAATGCAGAGTGGAAGATTGCAGGTGACAAAATTCGTACAACATGGGCAGAGAGCGTAAAGGCTGACAATGTTCTGCCAGAGTATCCGCGCCCACAGCTTGAGCGAAGCAACTATCTGAACCTAAACGGTTTGTGGAACTACGCCATTACCGACCTGACAGCTGCAAAGCCAACCACCTTTGACGGAGAGATTCTTGTTCCTTTTGCAATTGAGTCTGCAATGTCAGGAGTACAGCGCACGCTGACAGATGATATTCTTTGGTATGAGCGCAGTTTTACCCTGCCTTCAAAGTGGGCATCAGAGCGCATTATGCTCAACTTCGGAGCTGTTGACTGGAGCGCAGAGGTATATATTAACGGGGTGCTTGTAGGTAGCCACACGGGCGGATATACACCTTTCTCAATAGATATTACATCTGCTCTAAAGAAGGGCGAGCAGAGTATTGCAGTTCGAGTTTGGGACCCATCAGACAGTGTTCATCACCCTGTAGGCAAGCAGCGTCTTAATCCAAGTGGTATTTGGTACACAGCCGTATCAGGTATTTGGCAGACCGTATGGCTTGAGCCGGTGTCAAAGGTTAATCATATTGAGAGTATTGCAACAGATTGCGATATTGACCGCAGTGAGCTATATGTGGATGTTGCATGTGCAAACAACAACGGAAGGGTAAAAATCACAGTTAAGGATGGCGAGAAGAGTCTCTACACAACTACTGCTCTTTGTGGTGTCAAGGCCATACTTCCTATAGCTGATGCAAAACTATGGAGTCCTGACTCTCCACACCTCTACACTCTTGACATTGCTCTTGAGCAGAACGGCAAGGTTGTTGACTGCGTAAAGTCATACGCTGCACTGCGCAAGTTCTCAAAAGAGCGCGACGCTATGGGTCATCTTCGCATGACACTCAATGGCAAACCTATATTTATGTACGGACCACTTGACCAGGGTTGGTGGCCTGATGGTCTCTATACTGCTCCGACAGACGAGGCTCTGAAGAGTGATATTATCCTTACCAAGGAGCTTGGCTTTAATACTATTCGCAAGCATATCAAGGTTGAGCCTGCACGCTGGTACTACCACTGCGACTGCTTAGGCATTATTGTTTGGCAGGATATGCCTTGTCTTGCCCTCTATGAGGGTAACGCTAAGGGTGGTATGTGGGGTCGCAACAACATTAACGGAGGTAGCGACTCGCCTGTAACCAAAGAGGAGAAGAATACATACTACAAGGAGTGGAAAGAGATTATGGATGCTCTGAAATTCTTCCCTTCAATTGGTGTATGGGTGCCATTTAATGAGGCTTGGGGTCAGTTTGACACTGAAAAGGTTGCTGAGTGGACAGCCAACTACGACCCTACTCGTCTGATAAATGCAGCAAGTGGAGGAAATCTTCGTCTTTGTGGCGATATACTCGATATTCACAACTACCCTGCCCCTGCTATGCCGTTCTACAGCTCTGACTATGTGGTTGTTCTTGGCGAGTATGGCGGTATCGGCTACCCTGTAAAAGAGCATCTATGGTGGAATAAGCGCAATTGGGGCTACATCCAGTTCAACAACACTGACGAGGTTACTGCCGAGTATGTAAAGTACGCAACTATGCTCAAGGAGTTTATCCCTCAGGGTATGGCTGCAGCCATATACACACAGACAACAGATGTTGAGGGTGAGGTAAACGGTTTTGTAACATACGACAGAAAGGTAACAAAGATGGATAAGGCAAAGGTTAATGCCATCAATACAGAAATAATCAATCAGCTCAAGTAATGAAACCAATATTTATCGCAGGCCCATGTGTAATAGAGTCTCAAGAGATTTTAGACTGTGTGGCTGCAAAGATTTCAGAGATAAACAACCGCTTAGGCACGGATATAATCTTCAAAGCCTCCTTTGACAAGGCAAACCGTACCTCTATAAACTCATACCGCGGTGTAGGTATAGAGAAAGGGCTACAGATGCTCTCTGAGGTAAAGTCAAAGTGGGGGCTGAGGCTGCTTACAGATATTCACGAGGCTTGGCAGGCAGATGTTGCCGGTCAGGTTGTTGATGTGCTACAGATTCCTGCGTTTCTCTGCCGTCAAACAGACCTACTTGTAGCTGCTGCAAAGACAGGCAAGGCTGTAAATATCAAAAAGGCACAATTCCTCTCAGGTCAGGATATGAAGTATCCATACCAGAAGGCTGTAGAGTCAGGAGCCACAGAGGTATGGCTCACTGAGCGCGGAAATAGTTTTGGGTACAATAACCTTGTTGTCGATTTCAGAAATATTCCGGATATGCTACAGATTGCACCACGAGTGATTATGGATTGTACACACTCTGTGCAGCGTCCTGGTGCTGCAGGGGGCAAAACGGGTGGTAATCGCGAGTTTGTGCCGTCCATGGCACTTGCAGCAAAGGCTTTCGGTGCTACAGGTTACTTCTTTGAGGTACACCCCGACCCCGACAAAGCTCTGAGCGATGGACCAAATATGCTATGCCTTGAGAATTTAGAGAATTTAATAACTAAGCTTTTATAGTAATGAGTAATAGAGAACTGATACTCGATGTAGCCAAAGATGCTCTACAGACAGAGGCTGATGCACTGATGAGAATAAAGCATGACCTTGGCGAAGAGTTTGTGCGCACAGTTGAGACTATTCTTAGCAGCAACGGCAAAGTTATAATGACCGGCATGGGTAAATCCGGTCTTGTAGCCAAAAAGATTGCTGCAACACTTGCAAGGACAGGAACGCCGAGTTTCTACATGCACCCAGGAGAGGCCTTTCATGGCGATTTGGGTATGATTTCAAAGGGCGATATTGTCATTGCCCTCTCATACTCCGGAGAGACAGACGAGGTACTGAAGATTGTGCCATTTATCCACGACAACGGCAATATCCTTATCTCAATGACAGGAAATTGCAACTCTTCACTTGCAAAGAACTCGGATATACACCTCGATGTAAAAGTAGAGCGCGAAGCGTGCATACTACACCTTGCACCAACAACATCTACAACAGCGCAGCTTGCTATGGGAGACGCCCTTGCCTGCTCGCTTATGAAGATGCGCAACTTTACATCTATGGACTATGCCCGTCTGCACCCTGGCGGAAGTCTCGGAAGACGACTTCTTATGACTGTCGGCAATGTAATGCACAGAACAGAACTCCCTGTTGTGGATGAGAACTGTTCGGCTACAGAGATGATTCAGAGAATATCTCAGGGCGGACTTGGACTGATTGTAATCTGCAAAGATGAGCAGATTCTGGGTATTGTAACCGATGGCGATGTGCGTCGTGCAATGGAGAGTCGTCAGGCGGAGTTTTTCAACATCCATCCTATGGATATTGCAAGTCAAAATCCTAAGATGATTCGTCCAGAGGAGAAACTTATCGAGGCAGAGAAGATGATGACTCACAACAAGATAAACTCTCTGCTTGTAGTAGATGAGAACAAACATCTTGTGGGTGTAATTCAGATTTACGACATAAAATTGTAATAAACGGTTTCTAAAACCTATACCTAACCTTAAAACAACAAAAAAATGGGACTGCTAAGTTTTCTAAATCCACCGGCAAAAAAGCCACTACTCCCAAAGGAGCAGATTGACCCTGAGTACAAAAAGATGCGTCTCAAGGTATTTTTAGGCATCTATTTAGGCTATGCTGCTTACTATTTAGTACGCAAAAATCTATCACTTGCCGCACCAGGCATGATTGAGGAGGGTCTTATCGACAAAGCCGGAGCAGGTGTTGCCATGTCGGGTATTCCAATTGCCTATGCAATAAGCAAATTCCTTATGGGAAGTGTCTCTGACCGCTCAGATGCACGCAAATTTATGACCATAGGTCTTATACTATCGGCCCTTGTAATGATTATTGCCGGAAGCCTTCCTTACCCTGTAGGCGTTGCCGGAAATTACTCATTTACTGTGGCTATGATGTTTATATTTATGCTCTTTGCGGGTTGGCTTTCCGGTATGGGATGGCCTCCATGTGGTAGAGTTATGGCACATTGGTTTTCAACAAACGAGCGCAGTTTCAAGATGTCTGTATGGAATACTGCCCACAATGTAGGTAATGGTACTCTTGGACTTTTAGTCCCTGCAGGCATACTTATCTTTGGTGCTATAGGCATAACCGAGTCTTGGAGGGCGGCATTTATAGTTCCTGCTGTAGTTGCCTTGATATTTGCTCTATTCTGCTGGTGGGCTATCAGAGATACACCTGAGTCATGCGGACTGCCATCTATCGAGGAGTACAGAGATGACTATTCAGGTGCAAAGGCAGCCAAAGGCGAGGAGGAGAAGATTCCTTTCCGTCGTCTGTTTATAGACTATATCTTCAAAAACAAGATGTTGTGGCTTATTGCCTGCGCAAATGTATTTGTATATCTTATAAGGTATGGAATTGCCGATTGGTCTCCAACATATCTTACTGAGGTATTCCATTGGGATAAGGACCAGGCGTCTATAGCCTACGCTATACGCGAATATGCGGGTATTCCAGGAACAATTCTCGGTGGATGGATTTCAACAAAGTTCTTCAATGGTCGTTGCGCTCCTGTAAATGTTATATTCCTGATTGCTACAGCTATAGGCGTTATCGGTTATTGGCAGGCTGATACAATCTCACAGTTTACAACAATTCCTATTGCATATATCATCTATACCTCTTTGGCACTTATCGGTGGTGCGATATATGTACCTGTTGCAATGATTGGTATTCAGGCTCTTGCTATAGTTCCAAAGAACGCTGCAGGTACTTCAGCAGGCTTTATGAGTCTGTTTGGATATCTGCTTGGCGATGCTGTACTATCAAAGATTGTTCTGGGTTATGTTGCTCAGAGTTCTTATGGCTGGAACGCAACTTTCTGGGTATTTATTATCGGAGCTATTCTTGCTGCCGCAATATGCACTGTTGCGTGGGGTAAGGAGAAGAGGATGATGGAAGAGAGAATTGCAGCTGCACATAAATAAAACGATGTATAAGAACCTACGCGACTTTATATCAAAACTTGAGAGTGAGGGTGAGTTAATCCGTATCAGCACCCCTGTTTCGAGTATCTATGAAATTGCAGAGCTTACAGACCGTCAGGCAAAGAGTCCTAATGGTGGTAAGGCTCTGCTTTTTGAAAATACAGACAAGTCTTTCCCCGTCATTACCAACATGATGGGCTCTGAAAGGCGTATCTCAATGGCTTTAGGGGTTGAAAAGCCTGAAGATATCACAAAGCGCATCGACTCTCTGCTCCATCAGGTAACTTCGCCTAAGGACTCAGTTACAGATATGCTCAAAATGCTACCTCTGCTTGGTGAAGTGGCTAAATGGTTCCCAAAAAAACTTCGCCGCAGAGGAGAGTGTCAGCAGGTTGTTCTTACAGGGGACATGGCCTCGCTTGATGCGCTCCCTATTCTGAAGAGTTGGGGTTGCGATGGCGGAAGATTTATAACTCTGCCTATGGTTGGTACCCTTGACCCTCAGACTTCTATCAGCAATGTGGGTATGTATCGTATGCAGGTCTTCGACTCAAAGAGTACAGGCATGCATTGGCACATGCATAAGACCGGAGCCCGCCACTACGAGGGCTACAAAAAGGCGGGTAAAATTATGCCCGTATCTGTGGCGATAGGAGGCGACCCTGCATATACATACGCAGCAACTGCCCCTATGCCCGACAATATGGATGAGTATCTGCTTGCAGGCTTTTTGCGTAAAAAGCCTGTGAGGCTTGTAAAGTCTATTACAAACGATATTTACATCCCTGAAGACTGCGATTTTGTAATCGAGGGCTATGTTGACCCTTCGGAGGCAAAGGCTATTGAGGGAGACTTTGGCGACCACACAGGTTTCTATTCACTCAAAGACCTCTACCCTATCTTCCATGTTACAGCCATAACACATCGTAAAGATGCTATCTATCCTGCAACAGTTGTAGGTATTCCGCCTCAAGAGGATGCCTATATATCCATTGCAACAGAGAGGATTTTTCTTGCGCCTATACGCCTTGTTATGCAGCCAGAAATCGTGGATATGACCATGCCCACAGCCGGCACATCACACAATATTGCCACAATATCCATTTCAAGTCGCTATATCGGACAGGCTGAAAAGGTAGCACAAGGTATGTGGAGCGCAGGACAGATGATGTTTAATAAATATCTGCTTATAACCCCTGCAGGCACAGATATTCGCAATACAGAGAGCATGGCACACCTCCTGAAAAATTGCGATATGACTCAGAGTGTTATCCGCGGCAGAGGTATCTACGATGTACTCGACCACGCTACGGCTGTTACAGGCTTTGGTGGTAAGATTGCGCTTGATTTAACAAAGAACAGCGACAAAGACTCTACTCCTTCGCTACCCGATAATTTTGTGTTACCCGTTGGGGTTACTATGCGTACAGATTTGTTAAGCAAGTGGAGTACCGTTCTACTCTTTGCAGAGAATTGTGCCGATATTGATTTAACACAGATAGCATCACAGAGTGGTGTTGATTGCAACTGCATCGCACTTTTTTATACCCGTGCAGAGTCTCTTACTGCAAACGAATTACTATGGTTAGCGGCTGCAAATACAGAGCCTGAGAGGGATATTGCCATCGTTAACGGCATTGCTACGGTGGATGCAAGAGCAAAAGTTGCCGGAGTAGAGGGTAATCCTAAGAGATTTCCAAATGTTGTAACTTCGCTGCCTGAGGTAATCGAGCTTGTCGATAAAAAGTGGGCTGAGTATGGTATAGGAGAGTTTATAGAGTCTCCATCTCTAAAGTATCGCAAGCTGTTGTTGACAGATAAAGCAGAGTGGTAGTGTTTAAGCGCAAACAAATAGAGGGTATTATAATCTTGGTAGTGATAATTTTCTCTATCACGGCTTTTATTACGCTTTGTAGTAAGGAGAAGGTAAGTGTAATCCCAGAGGCAGAGAAAACTACAAAAACCGACTCTCTGTTTGTTTTTGACCCTAACACGGTTAGTTACAAAGAGTTACTTGCCTTAGGCTTTGATAAACAGACAGCCGTATCGCTTCTCAAATTTAGAGAGAGGGGCAAAATCTTCTCAATTGCCGAAGAGTTTGCGCTCTGCTATGGAGTTACAGACTCAATGTTTTTTCGGCTGCAACCATACATCGTTATAGCAGAGAGGTTCAAGGTCAAACCATTTGAGAAGAGAGCGGGCAACGACTCTGTTAAACAAATTCGCCAAAAAGAGTGGCTCTCAAAGGTCAACAGACTTACTCCCCACCCTACAGAGCCATTTAGAATAGATACTGTAGGGGCATCATATCTTAGGAGCATAGGTTTTAGTTACCGCCAGGCTGAGGGTTTAATAGAGTACAGAGACAGAGGCTCAGAGGGTATCCGCAATATGGAGGAGCTACGGGACTGCTGGGCTGTAACAGAGCAGATGGCAGACTCTCTGGCCCGCTACATCATCTTCCCTACTCCAAAGCCATACGGAGGTAAAGTTGAGATAAACTCAGCCGACTCTGCCACCCTGGTAACAGTCTATGGAATAGGCGCAAAAACAGCCGCAGCTATAGTAGAATACCGCAATCTTCTCGGCGGATATGTCTCTATAGAGCAACTTAAAGAGATTAAATGCGTTACAAATGAAAATTTTGTGCGTTTTTCCAAACAAATTTGCTGCGATAGTTGTGTTTTTTCAAAAATTGATATTAACTTTGCACCCGCTTGTAGTCTGGAGTATC
>JAFWBN010000055.1 GCA_017507075.1 Alistipes sp.
GCTCTAACCTTTTTACTATCGATACCAATATCCATAGCTTCATCAGGGTTATTAAGTTTTAAGCTAATTCTATTACCGATTTGACTTAATACCTGGTCCTTAAGCCCTACAACTCTAGGAATATTTTGTCAACACTAAAAGAGCAGGTAGCACTATTGCCTCACAAGCCCGGATGTTATCTTTTTTCGGACAAAAATGGTGTTGTTATATATGTATGTAAGGCAAAATCTCTTAAAAAGAGAGTCAGCTCATACTTTGTCGATAGCAAAGAGCACTCTGTAAAGGTGCGTGCTATGGTAAGACAGGCTTTATCGCTTGAATATATTGTTGTGGATAGTGAGAGTGATGCATTGCTACTTGAAAATTCACTTATCAAATCACTTAAGCCGCGGTATAATATTCTGCTCAAGGATGACAAGTCCTATCCGTGGATAGCCCTTACTCCTCCGCCATTTGAGAGGGTCTTCTCTACTCGTCGTATGGTAAAGGATGGCTCAAAATATTTTGGACCTTATGCTTCTGTTACAACTCAGAAGGCGATGCTTGATTTTATCCGCGAGGTTATTCCTTTGCGCACTTGCAGGCTCAACCTTTCGCAGGAGCAGATAGATAAAGGTAAATACTCTCCTTGCCTGCAATATCATATAGGTAACTGTAAAGCCCCTTGTTGTGGTAAGCAGAGTCAGGAGGAGTATAATCGTCTTGTGGATATGACAATATCGGTGCTTAAGGGAGATTTGAGAAATGTTAAAAGCTACCTTGAGCGTGAAATGAATAGTGCAGCATTAGAGCTGAGGTTTGAGGCAGCACAGCGATTTAAGACCCGCCTTGAGGCTCTTGAAAAGTATCGTTCAAAGTCGGTTATTGTAAGTGCCAAGATTGACTCGGTGGATGTCTTCTCGCTATATATTGAGGGAGAGGATGCCTATTGCAACTTTTTGAGGGTTAAAGATGGCTCGGTTGTCTCTGTGCAGACCGTTGCTCTAACAATGGGTATAGAGTCAGAGCAGTCTCAGGTGCTTACGATAGGTATTCAGCATATTGTAGAGAATATTGCAGGCCATCTGCAACAGGAGGTTATTGTACCTTTTATGCCTGAAGAGGAGATTTTTCCTGATATCCATTTTACCGTTCCTCAGAGAGGAGAGAAGCGTGAATTGCTCGACTTTTCGCTACGCACGGCAAAGTTGTATCGTGCAGAGCTGATGAAAAATCTTGAGATAAAGAGTCCTGAGAAACATGCAGATAGGGTTATGGATGCCATGCAGCGCGAACTGAGACTTGACAGACAACCTCGCCATATAGAGTGTTTTGATAACTCAAACCTGCAGGGAACGCACCCTGTAGCCTCTTGTGTAGTCTTTAGAGACGGAAAACCGTCAAAAAAGGAGTACAGACACTTTAATATAAAGACTGTCGTAGGTGCAGACGACTTTGCCTCTATGCGTGAGATAATAACTCGTCGCTATACTCGCCTTGTTGAGGAGGGTGCTGAGTTGCCAGACCTTATAATTGTGGATGGCGGTAAGGGTCAGCTGTCAAGTGCATACGCTGTGCTTTGTGAACTTGGCTTGCAGAATAAAATTCCGATTGTGGGACTTGCAAAGAGGTTGGAGGAGGTCTATTATCCCGATGACCCTATGCCGTACTACCTTTCCAGAACAGGCGAGCCGCTGAAGGTTGTGTGTCATATAAGAGACGAGGCTCACCGTTTTGGAATCACTTTTCATAGAAATAAGCGCAGCAATGCCCTTGTGCATAGCTCCTTGGAGAGCATTG
Organism: Alistipes sp.; assembly: GCA_017507075.1. Taxonomy (GTDB): domain Bacteria; phylum Bacteroidota; class Bacteroidia; order Bacteroidales; family Rikenellaceae; genus Alistipes. The sequence goes on from JAFWBN010000055.1 coordinate 1,780, forward strand.
AGGGCATAGGACAAAAAAGCATAGAGCTTTTATATCGCCATTTTAAGACCCTCTCAAAGATAAAATCAGCCTCTTTAGAGAGCCTTGCGCAGATTGTAGGGCAGAGCAGAGCAACAAAAATCAGAGAGTATTTTGATGCGGAGAAATAGGGCGATGAGTAAAAAATGTTCTATTTTTCTTGCTTTATTGACAAAAATGGTGTAAGTTTGTGTTGTATTATACACAAACAGCTATGAAAAAATCTCTTTACATTTTAGCAGCATTACTATTTGTCGGTTGCGTGGATGAGGACATAGATTTGAATAACATCCAGGGTAATATCGGAATTACTGCCGACAATTTGACTATCCCTTTGGGTAGTCTTACAGAGAAGAGTCTTGGTGAGATGATTGGTGATGATAATGACAATCTTATCTCAGACTCGGTTACGGGAGACTACTCTCTACACTACGCCGAAACCTCCCAGTCTTTTACACTAAACGGCGTTTTGAACACTTTTACTATTCCTGGAACAAGATATGCACTTGAGACAGATTATCCTACATTTACACTCTCGTCAAGTGATTATAAAATTGATGAGTTGTTCGATGTCAATGCAAAGTTTTCGGGAGTAGAGATAAAGCCGCTCCAGAGCGTGTATGTACCTTCAGGTATTGAGGTTTCTGGTCAGCAGGATGGAAAAGTGGGACACACTATCGAAATAGATGTTCCTGATTATATCGAGAGCATTGACCGTGTATATGTTAAGCATGATGACTCTCTTCCAGGTGCGCCTATTAGAGTAGAGTTTGATTTAGGCTCTATTGGCGATGTGAACGGAGGCGGTAGCGTTACCGTTGAGCTTGTTGTCCCAGATGGCTTTGAACTCTACGGTGAGGATTTACAGCCTATTACAGGAAATACCTTCCGCGTGGAGGATAAAAAGTTCTCAGTAGGTCAGCATAAGGTATCTTTTGTAGCATATCTTGGTAGTATCACAAACTGCCCTACAGCGCAAGGTGGAAAACTTACCCTGCCAGGCGAGTTGGAGTATCATGTGTCATATAAACTGACATCAGCAGGTGGCAATGTAACCTTTACAGAGACACCAACTCTCAGAGTATCAGCTGCTTTGGAGTGTGAGGATGCCGAGGTAACCCTTAATGCAATGGATTTGACTCCACAAGAGAATACTTTTGCAAATGTTATAGAGATTGCTGGCGTGCCGGAGCAGGTTAAGGGTGTTAGCAATATTGACTTTATCGATTCAAGCATAACATTTACTGTTGAGGGTCTTGATTGGTGGGATGATGCTGCTGTGGCAGCAGGTGCAATGAACGATATTTGGGTAGAGGTTGGTCTGCCAAAGATTTTTGTTCTTTCATCTGACAATAAGGGCTTTAATAAGAATACCAATACCTTCCATGCAACACTTGCAGAGCTTGACAAGGGCGTAACCCTTAATCTTGATAAGATTGATTTCGATGGTGAAATTACACCTGATAGCCGAGGCAGACTCTCGGCAGACTTGGCCATTACTATTCGTGCCGGTTTGCAGCAGGGTGCAAAGATTCGCCTGCTCTATCTGCGCCATGAAGGAGGTGTGAAGGTTAGTGCGGGATATGATGATACTGAGATTACAGTTGCCTCTATTACCGGAAAGGTGGGCTTTGAGCATAGTGAGTCTCTTGTGGTAAGTTTGGCTGGCTTTGATGCAGATAAAATCAGCATTGATGGACTTGGAATCAGCCCTGTAATCGATTTCTCGGTAAGCAACCCAATCACAATGCCGCTATATGTATCAGCAAAACTTGTACCTATAAGGGATGGCAAGGAGGATAGCGCAAGTGCTGTATCAATAAATCGATTTGAACTCTCTCCGGCTTCAGCAAAAGTTGAAAATTCGGGCGTAGTTATCACCCCTGCCACAACAGCTGTTCGTATCTCTAAGGGTGGAGGCTCTGCAGATGGTATGCAGGGTGTTGATTGCGACCTTGAGAGTGTATTTAATGGCAAACTGCCTGAGAAACTGAATATAGATTTGTCTATCGCTACCGATGCTGCACTACAGTCAACGCTATATGTGGCAGAAAAGTATGAGGCTCAGTATGGCTATGCATTTGCTCTGCCTTTGACTTTCGGAGAGTCTTTGAACTTGAGCTACTCTGACACTGCTAAGGGTCTAAACTCGACTTTGAGTGATATAAATCTGGACCTTTATGTAGATGGCGAGATATATTTAATTGCCGAGGTTAAAAACTCAACACCTCTGAACCTTGAACTTAATGCAGAGCTGTTGGATTTAGAGGGTAAACCTGCAAAGTTGCAGATTGTATCGGATGCTGATACTGTCATCAAGGGCTCAAATGATGGCGTAACCCCTGTTGTAAGCACTATCCGTATGAAAGTAACCTCAGAGAATCCTAAAAACACTCTTGATGGTCTGTCAAGTGTAGATGCTATAAAATATGCTCTTAAGGCTACAAGTGCAGCAAATGGCGTGGCACTGAGTAGCCATCAAACTCTCTCTGTTCAGTTTATGTTGCAGCTGAACGGTAATATAAATGTTGACATGAACGAGTTATAATGGATGGGATTATGAAAAAGATAGTTATTTTAATTACATCAATGCTTTTGGCCCTCTCTGCATCTGCACAGTTGCGCACAGCATACTTTATGGATGGTTCTTACTTTAGAACAGATATGAATCCGGCACTTGTCCCAACTCGTGGATATGTTGCTCTGCCTGTTATCAGTGGAACAGGTGTTACAATGAATACCAACTTTCTGTCAGTTGATAACTTTATCTATAACAGAGACGGAGAGACTGTCCTTGCCCTTGATAGTCGTGTCTCTGAGTCTGAGTTTTTAGATAAACTTCCAGAGATTGGTAAACTGAGCCTCAATACAGACTTCAATATCCTTGGTATAGGATTTACCTCTAAGGGCCTTTTCTGGAATTTTGGTGTTAAGGCTCGTGTAAATGGTGAACTTGCGATGGATAAGGATTTGTTCCGTATGCTTAAGCAACTCGGAAATCAAACCTACGATGTATCTCATACATCAGTAGATTTGACCGCCTTTACAGAAGTTTATCTCGGGACATGCCTCTCTCTTACAGATTGGTTGAGAGTGGGTGTGAGACTGAAAGGTCTTGTGGGTGTTGCAAATCTTAGCATGAGCGATACCAATACATCTGTAGTCGTCTCTTCAAACGAGATTTCAGGTATGGTGCGTAGCAACCTGCGTGCAAACGGAATAATGATAAATCCAAACTATGCAGTAGGCTCAAAAATTGATATGGACCAACTTGTGGATTGGTCTTTGGTCGGCCAAAATATCAAGAGTGGAGGCTTTGGTATCGACTTTGGTGCTGAGGCGCGCCTCTTTAAGGAGAGACTGAGAGTCTCTGCAGCAGTTACCGACTTGGGATTTATCAAATGGTCAGGTGCAACCCTTGCTACAGCAGAGCACTACTCATACTTTAATTACCGCGGTGTTGACTTTGATAGCGGCGAGACTGATATGGACTCCGACTCTTCAACCATTATGACCAAGAGCGACGGCAAGGGCTATACTCAGCGACTCAACTGTACCCTTAACATAGGTGCAGAGTACAATATTCTCAATAATCATATCGCAGTAGGTCTGTTGTCGCACACAGAGTTCCGCCAGACACACGCTATCTCAGAGCTTACAGCCTCTGTAAACTTCCGTCTTGGCAGTGGCTTTACTACAACCCTGAGCCACACCTTCTGCGGTAGAAATCGCCCAGGAATCTACGGTTTTGCACTCAATGCACACCCTGCAGGATTTAACTTCTTCGTGGGTATGGACTATATAGACTCAAAATTTGCGAAGATTAACAATATTCCTGTTCCTAAGGCGGCTAAGTCTCTAAACTTCTACTTCGGACTTGGATTTAATTTGGGAAAGGCTCCGTTGAAGGCGATTATTAACTAATCTACCTTTTGACGATAAATTATTTGTCGTGATAGCGGCACATTTACTGCCGCTGTCTCATCTTCGGCAAAGGGAAATACGCTTAGTATGTCCCTTCGCCTCAGATTTCAACGAGCGTTGTAAATGCACCACTCTGACGACAAATGGGTGCTTTGATTTTTGGCGCGCGTCCCTAAGGACCTTAGAGACCCTAGAGTCCTTAGAGACACTAAGGTCAGCGCGCGCAGAATAATAACAAATGACATTTAATAGCAACGGGCTTTCAGCCCTAAATGACATACAATAGCGCGCCAACAGAACAAACTAAGTTTCGCTGTACTCGGATTTAGGGAACGCCACCGTAGGTGGTACGGTAGAAAATAGAGTCCTTCACTCAAACTTGTTTGAAAGTGAAAAGGACTCTATTTTATAGCGTAATAGCCGCAAGGCTATCCTAAATCCGCATCAGCACAAGAGAAACGCAGTTTCTCCGAAAGTCTTTTGTGTCCCTTTTCTGAAGAAAAGGGACAGTATTTAGGTGTTGTCGTTTTTATTCAGTTTTCACAACGACTCTATTTTGGGAGGCGTCGATAACAATGTTTTGGTCTCTTTTCAGTCTGTTATCGAGGATGATATTTGCCATTGGCTCCTCTATCTCCCTTTTGAGTATTCGTTTTAGGGCGCGGACACCTTGTTCTGTTTTGCTACACAAGGAGGCCAGAGCGATTTTAGCTTTTTCGGTTACAGAGACACCATATCCCATATTTTTGATACGGCGGATAATATTGTTGAGCTCCATGGCGACAATCCGCTGAGCATCCTCATCCGTGAGAGAGTTAAAAAATATAATCTCGTCCACTCTATTGAGAAATTCTGGTCTAAAAGTTCTCTCCAGGGCTTTGTTATACTCGCTTTTGGGCAGACTCTCTGCTCTGTCTGACTCTGAAGGTGTGGCATATCCGATAACTTTTCGTTGTAAGGCATCTTGGGAGCCTGCATTTGATGTCATTATTATAATAGTGTTGCGGAAGTCTATTTTTCTACCTTCTCCATCTGTAAGTATTCCTTCGTCAAAAATCTGCAACATGGTGTTAAACACCTCCGGGTGAGCCTTCTCTATTTCATCAAAAAGGACTACGGAGTATGGTTTGTGTCTTACCGCTTCAGATAGTTGACCTCCCTCACCATAGCCTACATATCCCGGAGGAGAGCCAATGAGTCTGGAGACATTGTGTTTCTCGCTGTATTCAGACATATCAAGCCTTATAAGGGAGTTTTTGTCGCCCATAAGTGTTGTTGCAAGTTCTTTGGCGAGTAGAGTCTTTCCCACACCTGATGGGCCGACAAAGAGAAATACGCCATTAGGTCGGTTTTCGTCTTTTAGACCCGCTTCAGAGCGTTTAATTGCCATTGTAACTCTGGCAATAGCTTGTGGCTGACCTATGACTCTACTTGAAAGAGTAGCTTTAAGCTCTTCTGCTTGTACAGATTTTACAGCCTTTACACTCTGCATAGGAACTCCCGTGATAAGAGTTACAACGCGGGCTATATCCTCTGCACATACAATAGTAGGATTCTCTTTCAGAGTATTGTGAAAACTTGTAGTAGCCTCTTTTATGCGATGACTGAGGGCAATTTCGCGCAACCTTGCCTCAATAGCTCTATTATAATAGCTCTGATTTATAGCCTCCTTTCGCTCCATAGATGCTTTACTGAGGGCAAACTCTAACTCTTGCAAATCTTGGGGGCGTGAGCTTGTATTAAGAGCTACAAATGCGCCGGCCTCGTCAAGTAGGTCTATGGCCTTGTCTGGAAAATGTCTCTCTGTTATGTATCTTTCAGATAGCTCTACACACGCTCTAAGTGCCGCAGGAGTATATTTTACACAGTGGAAAGTCTCATATTTTGGAGCTATCTTTTGAAGAATATCAAGAGTCTGCTCTGCAGTTGTGGCAGAGAGGATAATCTTCTGAAACCTACGCTCTAAGGCAGCATCCTTCTCTATGCTGCTGTGATACTCGGCAAAGGTTGTAGCACCAATAGTCTGTATCTCTCCACGCGCTAAAGCGGGCTTGAGAATATTTGCCGTATCAAGCGAGCCTTGAGTCTGTCCTGCACCTATTATAGTATGTATCTCGTCAATGAATACTATTATATCATTTCGGGATTTTAGCTCCTCTATAAGCTGCTCTATGCGCTCTTCAAACTCTCCTCTGAACTTTGTGCCTGCAACAAGGGATGATATATCAAGAGATATTATCCTTTTGCCCGCTATGGCATGTGGAACATCGCCGGCAGCAATTTTTAGAGCCAATCCCTCTACTATTGCACTTTTACCAACTCCTGCATCGCCAACAATTACGGGATTGTTCTTTTTGCGACGCGAGAGAATCTGTATCACCCTGCAAGTCTCAGCTTCTCTGCCAATAACGGGGTCAATTGTACCCTCTGCGGCAAGACGAGTAAGGTCTGTTCCAAATCGCTCGATAAGTAGGCTTTGAGCCTCTTTTTGTGGCTCAGTATGCTCAGTCTCTGTATCTGTAGAGTCATCTGTGGCATCAAATGTCTCCTCCTCTATTACGGCAGCGGTTATTTTGTATCTGGCAAATATATGCGCTGAGTGGGTTGATAAATCCTCAAGTATATCTATCAGTGCATGCAGTGTCGAAACTGTACGCGACTGCATAGCAAACCTGTCTTTGAGGTGGTTGGTGTAGTTGCGAAAAAACTCCTCAATGCTGCCACTCTGACCTCTGTCAGTCTCTATCTTGTGTTCTATCCTGAGCGCAATTTGATATAGTTCCCAGTCCTTTAATTTGCGACATAATACCCTGTGCGCTAATGAGCCTTCACTTCGCAATATGGAGAGCATAAGAACATCCTTCAAATTGTGGCATACTCCGGCTTTTGTAGCATCAAAAGCACACTGAGCAATCAACCCCTCTAAAATTTTTGAAATCCTAACCATATATCCTATTTTGTTCCATTATATTCGGCAATATAACGGATATTAAAATAAATTATTATGATACATTTGTATATTTGTATATAAATGTTTAATTTTGTAAAAATGTTTGGTTATGAGACGCTTTTATCTTTATCTTTTGTCATTGCTCGGATTTTCGGTTGGTGGTAGCACTTCGTGTGCAGTAATGTATGGTGCACCAACACCAGAGAATGAAGATATGGCTATGTATGGCTGTCCGACTGTTGAATATATGGTCAAGGGTCGGGTTACTGACACCAATGGCACGCCTATCAAGGGTATTGTGGTCTCTGCAGACTATAGTTCTCCATCGCTCTCAGCCACAACAGGCGAGGATGGTACATTTACCTCAAACACTGTTAGATATATTGACACCACGGGTACGCTGACATTTACAGATGTTGATGGAGAGCAAAATGGTGGCTCATTTAGCCCAAAGTCGCTCAATATCTCCTCCTTAAGCAAAGAACAGATAAAAGATGGCGACGGAGAGTGGTTTAATGGCGGTTATGAACTTACAGCAAATGTAGAATTGGAAGAGAAAAAATAGAGTTATGCGTAAATTTTTACTATTTTTAATAGGCTTACTTGGCTTTACGGCTACCGCATGTGATCCGGAGCCAATGGATATGTACGGCCCTCCTGTAAAGGATTTTGAGGAGACGACCAAGCAGGAGATGATAGAGAATACAACAGGCAACTCTACCAAACCTCTTGAATAATGAAGGTAGATAGACTATCATTAAGGCGCAGAATTGCCCTTGAGTTGTGGCGCAGATTGGAGAATCAAACAGTTAAAGAGCATCCATTGCGCCAGCTTTTTTGGGAGTGTACTCTAAGGTGCAATCTTAACTGCCGCCATTGTGGTAGCGACTGTAAACACATATCAACTAACCCCGATATGCCCCTTAACGACTTTCTTGGGGTGTTGGATAATGTTGCTGCTCACACAGACCCACATAAGGTTTTTGTGATTATTACAGGTGGCGAGCCACTTATGCGACAAGACCTTGAGCAGTGTGGCAAGGCTATTTACGAGCGCGGTTTTCCGTGGGGCATGGTTACAAACGGCCTTGCAATGACGCCGTCTCGGTTTGTACGCCTTTTAGAAGCGGGAATGCACTCGGCAACGGTATCTTTAGACGGCCTTGAAACAGAGCATACATTTATGCGAGGCAACCCACATAGCTTTAAGAGGGCCTCTGAGGCTATTGCTATGATGGCATCTGTAAAGGATTTTCTATTTGATGTGGTAACTTGCGTCAATCGTAGAAATATTGATAAGCTGGACTCTATAAAGGAGCATCTGTTGTCTTTAGGCTGTAAAAGGTGGCGACTCTTTACGGTCTTTCCTGCAGGTCGTGCAGCTACAGATTCGGAGTTGCAACTCTCCGGTGAACAAATGCATCAGTTGATGCAGTATATTGCCAAAACACGAAAAGAGGGTAGAATACATGCTCAGTATGGCTGTGAAGGCTTTTTAGGCGCATACGAGGGAGAGGTGAGAGATAGGTTTTTCGGCTGTAATGCAGGTGTTACCGTAGGCTCGGTACTCTCTGATGGCAGCATATCGGCATGTGCAAGCATAAGGGCAGACTATCATCAAGGAAATATCTACCAGGATGACTTTTGGGAGGTGTGGAACAACCGCTTTGAGAAGTATCGTAACCGCGAGTGGATGAAAACCGGCGAGTGTAAAGATTGCCAATTCTTCCGCTACTGCAAGGGTAACGGCATGCACTTAAGAGACGAACATGGCAAACTTATGTTCTGTCATATCGAGCGCATGAAGTAGGTGCGCTACTCACTCTTCTTTACAAAACCTTGGGCGCGCAGCTCTATTTCACTTCCGTCAGGAGTTACAAGGAAACAACCTGTCTGAGGCTCTGTAATATGACCTATAATATCTATACAACCTATAGAACTTACCTTGTCTCTCATCTCAAGTGGCAGGGTAAATAGTAACTCGTAATCCTCTCCGCCATTTAGAGCCGCTGTGATAGGGTCTATATTCATCTGCTCGCCAAGTGCAGAGCACTGCTTGGCAATAGGCATGCGGTCAAGATATATTCTTGCACCACAGAGCGAAGAGCGGCATATCTGCATAAGGTCAGAAGCAAGACCATCACTAATATCAATCATTGAAGTCGGAACAATGCCCTCCTGCGCCATTGAACGGATAATATCATAGCGGGCGCGAGGCTTGAGATAACGCTCAAGAAGATACTCAAAACCATCAAATTGAGGCTTTTCTCCAGGCAGACCCTCAAGAACGCGACTCTCTCGCTGTAGCAGTTTCAGACCCATGTATGGTGCGCCAAGACTGCCTGTAATGCAGATAAGGTCGTTGACTTTCGCGCCACTGCGACGAACAATAGCCTCCTTTTTTGCTCTACCTACAGCCGAAATGTTTATTACAAGACCATTTACAGAGGCTGTTGTATCTCCTCCGACCAAATCCACCTCTGCCTCCTTGCAGGCAAAGGCTATACCTGCATAGAGGTCCTCAAGAAACTCGACAGATATTTTTGAAGATACGGCAATAGAGACAGTAATCTGCTCAGCTGTGGCGTTCATTGCAACAATGTCGCTAATTCCTTTGGTTACAGCCTTATATCCCAAGTGCTTTGGCGGGAAGTAGCGCAAATCAAAATCTACTCCCTCGACAAGAGAGTCTGTTGTAAGAACTATGGCTGTGCTTTTGGATGCCTCAATTACTGCGGCATCGTCTCCAACGCCTAAAATAGTGCTCTTTACCTGTGGTTTGAAGGGAGCCGTGATTTTGTCTATCAGACCGAACTGTCCAAGCTCGGCAATCTCTGTTCTGCCTTTAATTTTGTTCATGACGCAAAGATATAACTTTTTTGACTCTGCAAGTATATGAAACTGTAAAATCTGTAGAGGGTTGCTTTTTTGTGCTACTCTGAGTAGATGCTATTTAGTAGCCAAGCTAAGCGCAGTCCGCCGGCAAGGATTCTCTCCTCAATTTTTGGGGTATAGTAGTTGAGGTAGTAGTATGACAACTTCGCACCCTTTGGCGAGGCAATATATATATCTTTAGCTATTTTGTGGCTCTCCTCAAACCACTCTTCAGGGGTGCCTTTAGATATTTGCGCTCTTTTTTCGGCAGGACAGTATTTGTCTAACTGCTGTTGCCACTCGGTATAGCTCCAGCGGTGGGCATCTTCGATAAGGTCTATATCCCATAGTTCGTGCAGTTTTATCTTTTTGCCGAAATATTTGACATAGATTTTGTTTCCGCCCAAATCGCTCAGACGACCAGCATGCATAGGCGCGTGCAAATCGCCAACAAGATGAATTAAAAACTTTAGGTTTAGAGACTCTTCTGCTTCGGAGAGTTTGCCGCTCTTAAGTTTTGCCACTATGCTCTCAATAGCCGTTACAACATTGCCTTTGGGATTTTTTGGCATGGTTTGGTATGTATATCCCTTGTCAACATTGGCATAGTGCCAAGTTTTGGTATATCTGTATGGCTGAGTATGGCTGGCGTTGTCCATCCAATTGGCATAATAGACCAAAGAGTGTCCGCCAAGAGCCTTGACAACTTTCTGATAGACCTCAGGCGTAAGGTTACACTCGGCGATATATGCTACTGCATCGTGTCCCTTCTGTCCCCAACCAAAGCAGTTGAGGGTTATAAATAGTGAAAGCAGGGTTGTAAGTAGGCGTTTCATGCTTTTAGCTTATTGGTTCATCGTTACAAGGAACTCCTCATTGCTTGAGGTCATAGACATCTGCTTTTGCAAAAACTCCATAGCCTCGACAACGGTCATATCGGAGAGATATTTTCTTAGAATCCATGTTCTCTGCATAACCTCACGACTCTGCAGCATATCCTCTCGTCGAGTACCGGATGCGATAACATCCACAGCAGGATATACACGCTTGTTTGAGAGTCGGCGGTCAAGCTGAAGCTCCATATTTCCTGTACCCTTAAACTCCTCAAAGATAACCTCATCCATCTTTGAACCTGTATCAATAAGGGCTGTGGCAATAATTGTAAGAGAACCCTTCTCCTCTGTGTTTCGTGCAGCACCAAAGAAACGCTTTGGCTTGTGTAGTGCATTGGCATCCACACCTCCGGAGAGGACTTTTCCTGATGCAGGCTGTACAGAGTTGTATGCACGGGCAAGACGGGTTATAGAGTCAAGCAGAATAACTACATCGTGTCCGCACTCTACCATACGCTTTGCCTTCTCAAGTACCATCTCGGCAACCTTTACATGGCGTGTAGCCTGCTCGTCAAAGGTTGATGCTACAACCTCAGCCTTTACATGGCGCGCCATCTCTGTAACCTCCTCAGGTCGCTCGTCAATAAGCAGAACAATCATATATACCTCAGGATGATTGTCTGCAATGGCGTTGGCGATATTCTGTAGGAGCATAGTCTTACCCGTCTTAGGCTGAGCGACAATAAGCGCACGCTGACCCTTACCGATAGGGGAGAATAGATCAACAATACGATTTGATAAGTCGTTGTGTCCATTGCCCGTAAGGTTAAACTTCTCGTTAGGGAAGAGCGGAGTCATATACTCAAACTGTACTCGGTCTCTGATAGCCTCTGGAGAGAGTCCGTTAATCTCAACCACGCGAATCAGAGGAAAATATTTCTCACCCTCTTTTGGTGGACGGATAATTCCTGTTACGGTATCTCCTGCTTTCAGACCGAAGAGCTTTATCTGTGAAGGAGAAACATATATATCGTCCGGAGAGTTTAGGTAGTTGTAGTCTGCAGAGCGCAAAAAACCGTAACCCTCAGGGATTATTTCAAGCACACCCTCGCCGATAATCTCCGCCGTAAAGTCATCTTTGGTAATCTCCTCTTCAGCAGGCTTAACCTCCTTTTTGCTCTTCTCTTTTGGAACTTCAACCTCCTCTTGAGACTCAGATTTTGCCTCACTATTAACCTCCTGCTCAAGAATAACTTGCTCTGCCTTTACCTTCTTTGGACGACCTCTACGCTTAGTCTCTGCTGCTGCAACACTCTCCTCCTTAGGTTGCTTTGGAGTGCTCTCAGTTGCAGTAGGTTGTTCAGTAGCGTTTTCTGCTGCCGTCGGCTGCTTTGGAGTGCTTTCTGCGACTTTAGACTGCTCTGTTGGACTCTCTGCAACAGCACTCTTAGGACGGCGGCCACGGCGTTTAGGCTCGGCTTTAGCTTCTGCATGGTTCTTCGGCTCAGCGGTATCTTGTGGCTGAGTAGCACTCTGCTCTGCGGCAGAGTCAGCCTCGGCAACGGCCTTTATTCGTGCGATAATACTCTTTTTTGAAAGTCTCTCATCTGTGATTCCGAAGACGGCGGCAATTTGACGCAACTCTTCGATTGTTTTACCCTCAAGGGTAGCAAAATCTTGCATATCGGTTACTATTTGTGAAATCTCTGATTGAATAATCTGTCGGACGACAAATTTAATGACACTGCAAAGATAGTACATTTTCACAAAAAAGTCTCAAAATAACAAAAAAAATAGTTATTTTTGCAGATAATTAAAACTCGAAGCCATGAAAGTCAATATTATCAATCGCTCAGGTATGGATTTGCCTTCTTATGCTACGCCACTTTCGGCTGGTATGGACCTAAGAGCTGCAATAGAGCAGGGTATCACTCTTAAATCCCTTGAGAGGGCATTGGTGCCGACAGGTCTGTATGTAGAGCTGCCTGAGGGTTATGAGATGCAGATTCGCCCTCGTAGCGGACTTGCAGCAAAGCATGGTATTACCGTGCTTAACTCTCCGGGAACAATAGATGCTGACTATCGTGGCGAGATAAAGGTTATTCTTGTCAATCTCTCAAATACGGAGTTTGAGATACTTCCGGGAGAGCGAATTGCTCAGGCTGTAGTAGCTCAGCATGCTCATATAGAGTGGAATGTGGTTGAGACTCTCGCAGAGACCTCTCGTGGTGAGGGTGGATTTGGTAGCACAGGTAGAGGATAGTCTGATACACTTATACTAATAGTAAATAATTGCCTTAATTGCCTCCTAAAGTGTTAAGAGGTAATTTTTTGCAACAAAACGCAAGATGTTGTATTTGGGCTGTAAAATATTGAAAATAGGTAATTATACTTATTGATAATATCTGTTTTTTTGAGTATTTTTGCAAAGATGTATTGTGAGAAATGGGATTGAGAGTAGATATACACGGAATTATCAAAGAGCGTTCAGGTAAAAACCTGCCGCGGTGGGTTGTTGCACCTCTTGAAAGACTTATTCACCAGCGCGAGCTAAATCAGATGCTTGTAGAGGTCGAGGGTTTTGACCATAAGCAGACTTTAGACCATATATTGCGTAGCTGGGATATGAATTGTCAGGCAATATTCACTGAGCCTCTTGATAAAAATGAGCGATATATCTTTGCCTCTAATCACCCTTTTGGTGGGTTGGATGGCATGTTGCTCATACAGTTACTGCAACGAGAGTGGGATGATGTGGGCGCGATAGTTAATAAACTGCTTATGGCAATAGCTCCACTCTCTCCGTATTGGGTGCCGATAAATAAATTCGGACGCCAAAATGGTAATGCCTCACAGATTTACGATGCTGCCCTAAGTTCGCCAACTAAGCAGATGCTCACTTTTCCTGCAGGTGCCTGTTCCCGTGTTATAGACGGAAAAGTAACCGATACAGAGTGGAAAAACCGTTTTATAAAGGATGCAATAAGGTATAACCGTCGCATAGTTCCTGTATTTGTCGAGGGAGAGCTCTCTTGGCGATTTTATACACTGTATCGTCTGAGAAAACTCCTGGGCGTTGGCGTAAATATCGAACAGGGCCTACTCGTTGATGAGATGTTCCGCCAGCAGGGTAAGCGTATCCGCGTGGTCTTTGGCTCCCCTGTAGATGTACACTCTTTAGATGGTACTGTAGCCGACAAGACACTCGAAATAAGAAGAAAAGCATACGAACTACAAAAATATCTAACCCATGAAACAGATAATACCACCCGTTGATAAAGAGTTGCTACTCGAAGATTTGTCTCTTTTAGAAAAGGTGAGAGATACCCGCCATGGAGGCAATGAAATATATGTTTTCGATGCCAACCACTCTCCAAACCTTATGCGAGAGGTTGCTCGTCTGCGTGAGGAGGCGTTCCGCTCAGGTGGTGGCGGCTCTGGCGAGGAACTTGATATTGATGAAGATGATACAGCAGAAGATGGCTATAGTCAGCTTATTGCATGGGATCCTAAGGCTCAGGAGATTGTCGGTGGATACCGTTATATTATCTGCCATCAGCCGGACCAGCATCACCTCTCAACAGAGCACTACTTCAAATTCTCAAAACTCTTCCGTGATGACTATCTCCCACATACAATAGAGCTTGGTCGTGCCTTTGTGCAGCTTAAATATCAGGCTGCAGGCGATGCAAGAAGTATCTTTGCTTTAGATAACCTCTGGGATGGTATCGGCGCACTTATAGCCCTGCATCCAGAGGCTGAGTATCTGCTCGGAAAGGTTACAATTTACTCCTCTTACAACGAAGAGGCTCGAAATATGCTATTTTACTTCCTGCATAGATATTTCCCTGATAGACAACATCTTATCGAAGGAATACATCCGTTAGAGATGAATATTGATACTGAGAAATTTGATAAAATATTTGTTGGCGAAACCTATGCGGAGAACTATAATATCCTCAGAAATAGCATCCGTGGCTATAAAGAGATGATTCCGCCACTTATCAACGCCTACATGAACCTATCAAGCTCAATGAAGGTCTTTGATACCATCACAAACGAAGAACTCGGTGGACTCTACGATACAGGTATCTTGATAAGTATCAAGGATATATATCCTGAGAAGTATGAGAGATATACCAAGTTCTAAACCATTTGCTTAATTTGTCGTGATAGCGGCACATTTCCATCGGCTAACTAAAAATTCAACAAAGGGCAGTACAAGCAGTACAGCCCTTCGTTGTCTTTTTAGCCGAGCCTTGTAAATGCACCACTCTGACGACAAATTGGTGCAAAGATGTAAGCATATTGCTGTCGGGATTTTTTTTGCCGAGCGTTGCAACTACTACCTTTTGACGACAAATTAGGGCTTTAATTTGGGGCGCGCGGCCCTAAGGACCTTAGAGACTTTAGAGTCCTTAGAGACCCTAAGGTCAGCGCGCGGAGGTTAAGCGCAAATTTGTAAGGATTTTAGTTTTACGCCGACCCCATTTTGCGGCTGCTACAAACAAAAGAAAGACACCTTGTGATGTCTTTCTTTGTGGACCCAGAGGGGCATGATCCCACGACCTTCGGATTATGAGTCCGCTGCTCTGACCAACTGAGCTATGGGTCCTAAATTGTTGTTTAACCCTTTTTGCGACTGCAAAGATATAAAAAAAAGAGTAAATGGTGCAAATCTTTTGAGTAAAATCGTTAACTTTGTGGAAAAGAAAACCAATAATAGTATGAATTACAATAAAATAGCAACACTTACAACTCTATTATGTGGGACTGCTGCACTATCTGATTTTGATGCTCTTGCTGCATCGCAGAAGATTTCAAAGGGAGCAAAGCGTCCAAATGTTATCTTTATTCTGCTTGATGATGCGGGATATGGCGATTTTGGGTGTTATGGGCAGACTAAGATTGAGACACCAAATATAGATGCTCTTGCGTCTCAAGGTATTCGCTTTACAGATATGTATGCTGGCGCGCCTGTCTCTGCGCCGTCGCGTTGTTGTCTGATGACGGGTTTACACTCCGGACACTCACAGATTCGCTCTAACGATGAGATGCTCTCTCGTGGTAATGTGTGGAGTATCAATGCCATGCGTGAGAATCCGGAACTTGAGGGTCAGGCTCCGCTTGCAGAGGGTACTACTACAATAGCAACAGTGATGCGGGATGCGGGATACCGTACGGCGATGATTGGTAAGTGGGGTTTAGGTGGGCCTACCTCGAAGAGTACACCAACGGATATGGGCTTTGACTACTTCTATGGCTATATGTGTCAGCGCATGGCTCAGTGCTATTATCCTCCGTTCCTATATAATAATAAGGAGCGAGAATATATCTCAAATCCGAGGATGGATTTAGGGGATAAACTTGATAAGGGTGCAGACCCGTATAATCTTGAGAGTTATAAAAAATTCAAAGGGGATGTATATAGTCCGGATGCTATTTATAATCATATTGAGACCTTTATAGACGATAATCGCAATCAGGAGTTCTTTCTTATGTGGACAACCACCGTGCCACATAGCGCACTTACTGCTCCTGATGAGTGGGTGGCAAAGTATGTAGAAAAATTTGGCGACGAGGAGCCTGTATATCGAGGTAAAGGCTATTTTCCTACTCGTTACCCTAAGGCTACATACGCAGCAATGATTTCTTATCTCGATTTTCAGATAGGAGAGCTTGTCTCTTTCCTTAAGGAGAAGGGTCTGTATGACAATACGGTTATCATGGTTACAAGCGACAATGGCCCTACGCACAATGCCTATACAAATACCACATGGTTTGACTCTGCGCATCCGTTCCGTAGTGATAAGGGGTGGACAAAACGCTCGTTGCATGAGGGCGGAATCCGCATGCCGTTTATTGTATCCTGGGGAGATAGATTACAGCCGGCAGTGAGCGATTATGTGGGTTATTTTCCTGATGTGATGCCTACGCTGTGTGATATAGCAGGTGTTAAAGCTCCAATGACGGATGGATTATCATTTATGCCGACCTTATTGGGTAAAAAACAGAAAAAACACGATTATCTCTATTGGGAGTTCCCTCCATTTAGAGATGACCGAGGCTGGATAAGCGTCAGGATGGGCGATTGGAAGGGTCTTGTTGTAGATGTGGCAGACGGCAGTACGGATATGATGCTCTATAATGTGAAATCGGACCCTCGCGAGGAGAATAATCTTGCCGCCGAGAATCCGGAACTTGTCGCCAAGATGTGGCAGGCAGTAAAAGAGTCGCATACCGATATAGAAAATCCACTCTTTAAGCTCGATATTACATATCCTACAGCGAAGTAAAATACGATGTTAAAAGTGTAAAATCCAGGGTTGTAAA
>JAFWBN010000056.1 GCA_017507075.1 Alistipes sp.
TAGCGTCAAGCTCACCGAAAAGACCATGATTACCGCAAACTCAGGTTACGACTTCTCGGCTCGTAAGATGTCTATGACCTCGGTATCTATAACGCGAGACCTCCACTGCTGGCAGATGTCCTTCTCGTGGATTCCATTCGGCAACCATAAGAGCTGGGCATTCAACATCGGTGTTAAGGCTGCATCGCTTGCCGACTTGAAGTACGACAAGAGCTACTCGCAGTACGATTATATGTACTAATATATAATATGTATATCTGACGACGCCACATATTCCTCTCAATTGGTATATTATGCCAATTTACAAATAATCAGATACAAGAAAATCTCCATTTTAAGAATATCTGCCCAATACGAAGGCAGATATGAATTATTTATTAAATATTCTCACCATACCTTTGCAGCGTAATTAAAACACAAAGATATGAAGAGAATTATTTCAATTATTTGCGCCATGGTACTTACAGGTGCATCACTCTCAGCACAGAGCATGCAGGAGGGTATCAAAGTTTGTAAAGAGGGAGATAACACCATCCTTATCATCAACACAGACAAGGATATTAGCAAACGCGATTTAAGAAGGGTACAACGCACTGTAAATAGAATAGAGCGCGATACCTATATGATGAATGTGGGCTATTTAAGAGGTTATCGTGCAGATGTCGAACTCGGATGGGATAGCTCTAAGAGTTGGGAGATTAGCACCTCACACGGCTTTAGCTTCGGCAATGGACTCTATATAGGTGGTGGTGCAGGTTTTGGTGCAGTGCTAACAAGAAAGAGCAGCAACACAAGAGCAACAGACGCTGAGGTAGGCACAGAGCAGACTTATACTCCAGAGAATAATTGGGATGCTACCTACTCTATTCCGATGTTTGCCGATGTTAAGTACTCTTTTATGAAGAGCTTCGCAACTCCATTCATCGATATCAGAGGTGGTGCTATTGCAGATATTTCAAATTCTGGTGCAGCACTATTTATCAATCCTGCTATAGGTGTTGATATTGCAAGATTCTCTGTAAAGGTAGGATATGAGCGACAGTTAGGATGTTGGGGCTCACAGAAGGGGGTAAAGGCAAATAATGTAAAGTTAAGCGTTGCATACACATTTTAACAACATATTAAAGTAGGCTATGGAGAAGATAAAACTAAAGAGGTCGAAGATCGAGGAGAAGGTAGTTGACACATACCAGAAAATTGAGAATAGGGTTGTAGGTGCTTACCAAAATATCGAGGATGCCGTTACAGGCACATATAAGAAAATCGAAGATAAGTTTGTTGAGAAGTTTCTCGAAGTAGATGAGGATAACACCGATGGCAATAAGAAGTAGATAATTACTAATAAAATAAATATGAAGGGATTTATTAAAGCGATATGTATCTCAGTACTCATGTTAGGCACACAGTCAGAGATACAGGCTCAGGAGCCAAATAAGCAGGAGAAAGTAGGCTTCTTCAAGCGTGCTTTCAACGATATGAAAGAGAGTACACGCCGCCAGCATGAGATTGACAAGGCGAACTTCAAGGCTCACAAATTAGAGGCTAAGGCCAACTATCAGGAGCAGAAGGCAAAGAACAACCGTGCCACACGCAAAGCTATTGAGCAGAGAGAGTATGAGGAGCAGCTACAAGAGGCTAAAGCTCGCCAAGAGGCTGCACAAAAGCGTATTGATGAGGCAAAGAGCAATAGGTACTAATGGGCAAGGTGACTATTCTATTTTCAGAACCACCACACCATACCTGCCTTATGTATGGGCTTAAGCAGACATTTGAGGATATACCACAGCTAAATAGAAGAGTTGTTCAGGTAGGTGGTAGGAGTATTGCGATGGATAACATCGTAGCTCCACCACCTATGATAAGTAATCCTGCTTATAGGCGTTGCAATAGAGTTACAAGACATTTAGTGGAGGTGTCATATTGGAAGAGGAGTCTTACCGTAGAGTACAACGACACTATGTGCCCTCCGAAGGAGATTAACACATTTGTCGAGCTTCTCGTAAGGAACTACCTACGCTTTAGACATCGTTACACAAAGATACGAATAGAGAGTGGTAAAGTCATAGATGTAGCCACCAACCACATCTTTGCAGAGATAGAGTATAATATAGAGAGTCGTTAATCATTATTTAACGACTCTCTATATGTTTTTGGAGATACACCCTCCACGCGCTTAAAATACTTTCCGAATACTGACTGTGACGGAAAATTCAACTCATCACTAATCTGCTGGATGGTCATCTTTGTAGATGATAGAGAGCTCTTAGCATATAGTACGACATACCGTTCAATCCACATCAAAGCGGTCATACCTGTATTCTGCTTGAGTAGTGTAGAGAGGTACTTTTTAGATATACAGAGTTTATCGGCATAGAAATCTATATCGCGTTGCTGCTTAAAATGCTCGGATACCAAGTCGATAAACTTCTCGCAAATATCCTGCTGCGAAGTCATCTTAGCACCTGTTGCCGAAAGGCTATGAACATAGTAGCCAAGTCCATAATAATATGCCGAAAAGAGGTGTCTTATAATCTGTTCACAATAGGGGTTATCCTCCTGTTTCATGATACCTGCCACCTGTCTGTAGCACAATAGATACCCATCCAACGCCTCTTGCGTGACGGCATAGAATTGCGTATTCTTTAGGAACAATCTCTCTTGAAGGCTGACAGGAAGATTTAATGAATCGGTAAATTCTGAGCTTATAATCATTCCAAGGCCAGCAAACTCATCATCCACCTCCAACGACTCCACAACTTGTCCTGGAAGGAATATTGCCATAGCTGGAGCCTTAAGTGAATAGGAGTGAAAATCTACAATACATGATAGTCCACCAGCCGTAATAGCAATCTGTGTTACCTTCTGAATCTTAAATGGACAGCGTAGCCCCTTGATTACATCCTCATTTTCGAGTAATTCTACATCCCCTATCATAACAATCACTTTTTGCAAATATACACAAATAAGAATAATTGCACAATATAACAGGATACAACCACGAAATACCTACCAAATATAGAGAATATCTGCCCAATACACTCTCTCCATAATGAAAAACATCGGCAAGGTGTAATTGGCAAATGAGTTAATATGATATCCGTTACCTCTGTTTGGGTATCAACTCAACCTACTTTGTATCTTTGACTCTATCGTATGTAAGGAATGAGAATGGATAGTCGAACTCCTCGCCACGCTCATGACGCTCCTCGGCAACCAATCGCCACTTCGAGTAGTCAATCTCGGGAAATGCAGTATCGCCCTCATAGTCACGCTCCACGCGCGTGATATACATTCTGTCGGCACACTTAAGTGCCTCGGTATATATCTGCGCACCGCCAATTACAAAAATCTCCTCATCACCCTCGGCCATGCGTATAGCCTCCTCTAAGGAGTGCGCCGTAAGTGCGCCCGCAAACTCCACATCCTGACGGGTGACAA